>JAIRSA010000120.1 GCA_031255695.1 Eubacteriales Family XIII. Incertae Sedis bacterium
GCCGCTGTCAATCAGCATATCAAACGGATTTATGCCGACGGCGAACTTGAGACGGGGGCAACTATTAAGAAATACTTAATAGTTCAAACCGAGGGCGCACGGCAGGTAGAGAGGGAAATCGACCACTACAATCTCCAAATGATTATCGCTGTCGGTTTCAAGGTGAACAACGAACGCGCCGTGCGTTTCCGCAAATGGGCGGGGCAGATTGTCAAGGATTACACCATCCAGGGCTGGACGATGGACGTTGACCGCCTGAAAAAAGGGCATATGTTCACCGACGAATACTTTGAGCGGCAGTTACAGCAAATCCGCGAGATACGGCTGTCTGAACGCAAATTTTATCAAAAGGTTACGGACATCTACGCCACGGCGTTCGACTACGACAAGGACGCGAAAACGACGAGGGATTTCTTCAAGCTGGTGCAAAACAAGCTCCATTACGCCGTTCACCGCCACACCGCCGCCGAGCTAATCGTAGAACGCGCTGATGCCGACAATGAGCATATGGGGCTTACGACTTGGGAAACCGCGCCGCATGGGAAAATCATCAAGGCTGATGTTTCGATAGCGAAAAACTACCTGAACGAGCAGGAGATGAGCTACCTCGAACGGATTGTATCTGTATACCTCGACTTCGCCGAACTGCAAGCCGAGCGCAAAATCCCTATGTCGATGGAAGATTGGGCAAAGCGGCTTGACGGATTCTTAGAGTTTAACGGGAACGAAATTCTAATCGGGCCGGGTAAAATGTCCCACGAACAGGCAAAGCTCCACGCCGAAACAGAATATGAGAAATATCGCATTGTTCAGGACAGGCTGTTTCAATCTGACTTTGACAGACTGCTGGCCGAAACGCAAGAACAGGAGCAAAAATAGATGAAAGCACCGCAGCTAAAAAACGCTGTTTTACAGCTTGCCGTGCAGGGCAAACTCGTACCGCAAGACCCCGCCGATGAACCAGCATCGGCGCTTTTAGAGCGCATCCGCGCCGAGAAGCGGCGACTTATGAAAGAGGGCAAAATCAAGAAAGACAAAGGCGAATCGGTCATCTACCGCGCTCCCCGCGAGGGCGACGATGGTGCCGATAATTTGCCTCATGCCTTTTTAGCGGACGGCGGACGGCACCGTGCGCGACATCACGGAGGAACTGCCGTTTGAGATACCTGATTCGTGGGAGTGGGTGCGGCTCGGATGCGTTATCAACAAACTGACAGATGGAACACATAGCACACCGAAGTATACAGAGAGCGGAGTGCCGTTTCTGTCTGTTAAAGACATGAGTGATGGTAAACTGAATTTCAGCAACACAAAATACATTTCTCCAGAGGGACACTCGGAGCTTTACAGGCGTTGTGACCCTGAACGCGGTGACATTCTCTTGACGAAAGTGGGCACAACAGGCATTCCGGTCCTTGTTGATACGGACGAAGTATTTAGCCTTTTTGTGAGTGTTGCCTTGCTGAAATACAGTCGAGGAAATTGCACAATTCCGCAAGCATTGAAAAACCTGCAAAATGAAAACTTTAGCGCAACCCCCAAGGCTGTTTTTCCGGATCGCCGCAGCGATTGGGGTTTCAAAGGCGAAAAAAAGTTTTCAAAAAAAATGTCTTGACAAGGGGGACACAATAGTACAGGGCATTTTGAAAATGGGGCCTTTAACTATAAGCAGAATTCTGAAAAATTGCAAAATATCTTCGCTCTGCTCCACATTTGTGATATACTTATTACTGGTATTTATGCGGAATTGATACTGTTCTCCTGCCAATATTGTTGGGGGCGTCATGTTTTCAATCGGAGGGCAGTATAGGGCACAGGTGTATTATGTCAATGAGATTAGGAATCGATATAGGATCTACAACTATAAAAATAGTGCTTCTCGACGAGGGCGGGCAGACGGCTTTCTGCCGCTACGGCCGGCATATGTCGAATGTCTTCGACAAAGTGGCAGAACTTATGGAGGAGCTTTGCGAAGCCTACCCCGAAGCCTCGGCGACGGCGGTGATCACTGGCTCCGGCGGCCTTACGCTGTCCACGATACTGGGGCTGCCCTTCGAGCAGGAGGTCATAGCGTGCAGCCGGGCGGTGGAGGAACTGATACCCTCCACGGATGTCGCCATAGAGCTGGGCGGCGAGGACGCCAAGATAACATTCTACGGCGCAACAGTGGAGCAGCGCATGAACGGCGCCTGCGCAGGCGGCACGGGCGCGTTCATAGACCAGATGGCGGTGCTGCTGAACACAGACGCTGCCGGCCTGAACGAAAAGGCCGCCTCCCACAAGCTCATATACCCGATCGCGGCCCGCTGCGGCGTCTTCGCTAAGACCGACATACAGCCGCTGATAAATGAGGGCGCGGGGATCGAGGATCTCGCGGCGTCCATATTCCAGGCGGTCGTGAACCAGACGATCAGCGGCCTTGCGTGCGGCAGGACCATCAGCGGCAAGGTAGCATTCCTGGGCGGCCCGCTGGCCTTCCTGCCGGAGCTCAGGAAGCGGTTCATAGAGACGCTGGGGATCGCGGATGAGGATATAATATTCCCGGACGCGCCGCAGTACTTCGTCGCCGTCGGCGCCGCCATGCTGTCCGAGGGCCGCCCGGCCTGCAAGATCCGGGATCTGCTGGCTACTGTAAAGGGCGCGGACAAGGACTTCATGAACGAGTCGAAACATATAGAGCCTCTATTCCGGACCTACGACGAATACGAGGGCTTTCGGCGCAGGCACGAGAGGAACCGCGTGCGGCGCAGGGAGATCCGCAAAACCAAGGGGAAGATATTCCTCGGCATAGACGCGGGCTCGACCACGACGAAGGCCGTCGCCATAGACCAGGAGGGATACCTCATTTATTCGTTCTACAGGAACAACGAGGGGCGGCCCCTGGATGCGGTCCGGACTATGCTGAAAGAGCTCTACAGCAAGATGAACGAGCATGCCTGGATCGCGAATTCCGTGGTCACAGGCTACGGCGAGGGCCTGATCAAAACAGCCTACCGCGTCGATATGGGCGAGATCGAGACGATAGCCCACTATAAGGCGGCGGACGAATTCATGCCGGGGGTCGAGTTCATACTCGACATCGGCGGGCAGGACATGAAATGCATGAAGATACGCGACGGCGCCATCTACCATATCATGCTGAACGAGGCCTGTTCGTCAGGCTGCGGCTCCTTCATCGAGACCTATTCGAAATCCGTCAATATGGATGTCGAGTCATTCTCGCAGGAAGCGCTTTTCGCTGAGGCGCCCGTGGATCTGGGCACCCGCTGCACCGTCTTCATGAACTCGCGCGTAAAGCAGGCGCAGAAGGAAGGCGCGACCATCGGGGACATTTCCGCCGGGCTGTCGTGCTCCGTCATAAAGAACGCGCTGTACAAAGTGATAAAGCTTAGGGACACGGACGAGGCCGGCGAGAAGATCGTCGTCCAAGGCGGCACATTCCTCAACGACGCTGTGCTCCGGAGCATAGAGAACATAATGGGCAAAGAGGTGATCCGCCCTGATATTGCCGGCAATATGGGCGCATACGGGGCGGCGCTGCTGGCACGAGAAAATTACGTAAATGACACGGAGTCCCATATATTGTCATATGAAGAGCTGGACAATTTCACATCGGAGATCGGGCACACACGCTGCAAGAGGTGCGAGAACAACTGCCTGCTGACCATAAACAAGTTCACTGGCGGCGGCAGGTTCATCACCGGCAACCGGTGCGAAAGGGGCGCCGGCGCGGAGGGGCGCGGGAATTCCCTGCCGAATATCTTCGCGTACAAATACAAGCGCCTGTTCGCGTACACGCCGCTGGAGGAGGCCTATGCGCCGCGTGGCACCATAGGCATACCCAGGGTGCTGAACATGCATGAAAACTACCCGTTCTGGTTCACTTTCTTCACAAAGCTAGGATTCAGGGTAGTGCTTTCGCCGCCATCGAGCAAGGCGATATACGAGATGGGCATGGAGACTATATCATCCGACACCATCTGCTACCCGGCCAAGCTGGTGCACGGGCACATAAAATGGCTTGTAGACCAGGGGGTCAAGAGGATATTCTACCCCTGCATAAACTTCGAGAGGGCCGAGTCCGCCGCATCGGACAACCATTACAACTGCCCTGTGGTGGCGACGTACCCCGAGGTCATAGCGAACAACATGGACGATGTCTTCAGCGAGAACGGCGTGATATTCTCGCACCCATTCCTGCCCTACGACATGGACGAAAGGCTCAGCAGGCGCCTTTTCGAGGAATTCAGGGACATACGCCTGAAGTATTTCGACATAGAGCATGCCGTCAATGAGGCCAGGCGCGAGGACAAGCTGTTCAAGGATGACGTGAAGCGCGAGGGCACCATAGCCCTCAAGAAGATCAGGGAGGGCAAGCTGAAGGCGGTCGTGCTGGCCGGGCGGCCTTACCACCTGGATCCGGAGATAAACCATGGCATCGACACGCTCATAACGTCGTTTGGGCTTGCCGTGCTGACCGAGGACGCCGTGTCGCACAACGCGGACCCGCTCAGGCCGCTCAGGATACTGGATCAGTGGATGTACCATTCGCGCCTCTACAAGGCGGCCGAGTTTGTCGGCGAGGCCGGCGATCTGGAGCTCGTGCAGCTGAATTCGTTTGGATGCGGGCTCGACGCGGTGACGACTGACCAGGTTGAGGAGATACTCAGCCACAGGAACAAGCTGTACACCCTGCTGAAGATAGACGAGGGCTCCAACCTTGGCGCGGCGAAGATCAGGATACGCTCGCTGAAGGCCGCGATAGAGGAGCGGGACAAGAACGGCGTCCGCCCGCGCAACGACAAGTATAAATTTGAGAGAACTGTATTTACAAAAGCCATGAAAGAAGAGTATACTGTTCTCATACCTCAGATGTCGCCGATACATTTCAGCTTCCTGGAGCCTGCGATAAACTGCTGCGGGTACAAGGCGAAGCTGCTGCCGCCTGTAAATACGAACGCTGTGGACGAAGGGCTGAAGTATATCAACAACGATGTGTGCTACCCCACGATCGTCTCGCTTGGCCAGGTCATCTCCTACCTCAAGTCTGGGGAATGCGACCTGCAGCGCACGGCGGTGTTCATGTCGCAGACAGGTGGCGGGTGCAGGGCCAGCAACTACGTCGCCTTGCTGAGGAAGGCGCTCGGACAGCTGAAAATGGACAATGTGCCTGTCGTGTCCGTCAACATGGCGGGCCTTGAATCGAACCCAGGCTTCAAGTTCACGGGGAAACTGATCAAGATGGCGCTGAATGCGCTCGTGTTCGGGGATCTCATGATGCGCGTGCTCTACGCGACGCGCCCGTATGAAGTGGAGCCGGGCTCAGCGGACAGGCTGGCCGAATTCTGGACGCAGCGTGTGCGCGATGAGATCGGCAGCATGGGCTGGAGCCTGTTCAAGAAATATGTCAATGCCATAACCGAGGACTTCGACGCGCTGCCGCTCAGGGACGTAAAGAAGCCCAAGATCGGGGTAGTAGGGGAGATATTGGTCAAATACCACCCCGTCGCCAACAACGACATAGTCAGCATCATAGAGAAGGAGGGCGGCGAGGCGGTCGTGCTGGATCTTATCGACTTCTTCCTCTACGGCATGCATAGCAAGGAATACAACTACCGCAACCTTTCCGGCAGCTATAAGGCCATGCTGGGCAACAAGCTGGCCATAAATCTGGTCGAATGGTTCCGCAAGCCTGCCAGGGATGCCCTCATGGCCAGCAAGCGCTTCCATGAGCCGCTCTATATAAATGAGCTGGCCGGCAAGGCGGAGCAGATCCTTTCGCTGGGCAACCAGTGCGGGGAGGGATGGCTGCTGACAGGGGAGATGGTCGAGCTTCTGGACAGCGGCGTCGAGAACATCGTGTGCCTCCAGCCGTTCGCCTGCCTGCCGAACCATATAACAGGCAAGGGCATGATGAAGGCGCTGCGCAAGTACAACCCGCTGGCGAATATCGCGGCCATAGACTACGATCCCGGCGCGAGCGACGTGAACCAGCTCAACCGGATCAAGCTGATGATGGCGACCGCATACAAGAACATGGTCAAGAAAGAAGGGCTGGGGGCCGCATTCCGCCCAGACGCCGCAGGCGAGATCGGGTTTTAGGCGCGCGGCAGGGGCAGGGGCGCATGGGGCCGCCTGGCCCTGCCCCGTGGGATCCCGGCGCGGGGCAGGCGGGGCCGAAAGCGCAAGGGGCCCCATCCACACCACAAGCGCTTCGCATTTATAATATATTGAAATGGCCAGCTGCGGGCAGCCAAGCGGCCAGATGGAAAAGGAGTGAAAGAAACTATGGGCAGACATGGGACTATAGCAGGGAGGAAGGCAGCGCAGGACTCGAAGCGGGCCGCAGTCTTTACTAAATACGCGCGTGCTATCACCGTAGCCGCCAAGGCGGGCGGCGATCCGGACTACAATATAAGCCTGAAGCATGCGATAGACAAGGCCAAATCGATCAACATGCCTAACGACAATATCACGCGCGCGATCAAGCGCGGCACGGGCGAGCTGGCGGGTGAGACCTACGAGCCGGGCAGCTTCGAGGGCTATGGCGCCGGCGGCGTGGCCGTTATAGTCGATGTCCTGACCGACAACAAGAACCGGACCACTTCGGCCATAAAGCATATTTTCGACAGGTTCGGGGGCAACCTAGGCGTGCCCGGATGCGTGTCGTATATGTTTGAGCGCAAGGGGATCATCCTCATAGAAAAGACTGAGGGCATGAACGAGGACGACCTGATGGAAGTCGCGCTTGAGGCGGGCATGGAGGACATGATCGCCTATGACGACAGCTTTGAGATAAGGACGGCGACGGACGATTTCGACAGCGTCTCCGACGCGCTCAAGGCCGCAGGCTACGAATTCGCTGAGGCCGACATAGAGTACGTGCCTTCCATCGAGAACTCGCCTGAGTCGCCGTCAGACATAAAGAGCCTGACGAAGATGATAGACGCGCTGGAAGAGAACGACGACGTGCAGAATGTGTACACAAACTGCGCCGTGGAGCTCGGCTGAGGCACGTTCCGGCAGGGGCGGCGCCGCGGCCGCGTATGGGAAAAAAAGATGCAAATATATATATTTGCTTGAAATACTTCAATCAATATGATATATTAATGTCACGAGCCAAAAATATCCTGAAATGTGCGTTAAGGCTATTTAATTTATCCAACATTATAACGCACGGGAACCCGGGTTTCCGCATTCGATGTGTTATCGGTCTTTGACACGGGAGACAGAGGTGCGGGACAGGACAACCAC
>JAIRSA010000176.1 GCA_031255695.1 Eubacteriales Family XIII. Incertae Sedis bacterium
GTCATGACAGAGAGCATAATAGGGCGGGCACGGGACAAGGGGCTGATAGACATCAGCATAGTCGACATAAGGGAGTTCACCACGAACAAACACCGCAAGACCGACGATTACCCGTTCGGCGGGGGCGCTGGCATGGTAATGGCGCCGCAGCCCCTGTTTGACGCGCTGGAAGCGCTGGGGACGTCGGGCAAGCGCCTTGTGTACATGTCGCCGCGGGGGCGGCGCCTCGACAATAGGCTCGTGTCGGAACTGGCTGCGGAGAGTGCCATAATCGTGCTATGCGGCCATTATGAAGGGGTTGACGAGAGGGTGATACGCCATTTCGCCATGGAAGAGGTTTCAGTGGGGGACTATATACTGACTGGGGGCGAGATCCCGGCCATGCTGTTGATCGACGCTGTGGCGCGCCTACAGCCGGATGTCATAGGCAACCCTGACGCAAATGCGGAGGAGTCTGTCTATTCCGGCCTGCTGGAATACCCGCAGTATACCCAGCCGAGGGATTTCCGCAGCCTGGAAGTCCCGGAAGTCCTGCTTTCTGGCAACCACAAGGCGATCCGCCTGTGGAAATTCGAGGAATCACTGAAACTTACCATGGAACGCCGGCCGGATCTTTTCGGCCGATTTTTGGCTGAAAACAGCGAAGGCGGCGGGCTGCCAGAGGGCAAGGGCGGTGGCGCCGGGCGCCTGGGTGCCAGCGAAGGCACGACGCTGCCGGGGCCGGGCGCAAGCGAAGGCGCAGAGCCGCCAGGCGAAGGCGGCAGCGTGGGCACGACGCTGCCGGGGCCGGGCGCAAGCGAGGGCACGACGCCGCTAGGGCCGGGCGCAGGCGAGGGCACGACTCTGCCGGGACTGGGTGCCAGCGAAGGCACGACGCTGCCGGGGCCGGGCGCCAGCGAAGGCGCAGAGCCGCCAGGCGAAGGCGGCAGCGTGGGCATAGGCCGGCGGCGCGTGCTCGACAAAGACGAGAAGAAGATCCTGGCCGCCTATGCAGAAAAGTTCAGGCAGGGGCAGGATGGATGAGGGCGGCCTGGCCTGAGAGGCCCGCTGCTATTCTGGCGGCCCGGCCGAAGTATGGGCGGCCCGCCGCGCCCGCCGCTATTTTTTGCGAATTGTATGATTTACTATTGTAAAATTACTTGATTTAGTATATGATATCACAGAGGGACACAATATGAAGAGGATAAAGAGGGTAGTCATAGCGCTTTATCTGCTTGCCGTGGTCTCCTTGTATTTTATGCTTTTCGTGGTTCCCGACGTTATGGGCGCGTTGAAGAAGACAAGCGTGCTCGAATACGGGAACCTCACGATTTCCGATGAGGTGACAGGGTATATAGCAAGGGAGGAAACCGTATACATAGCGGATCGCAGCGGCAAGGTCGTATACTATGTAGGTGAAGGCGCAAAGGTCCGGAGAGACGCGAAGATACTGGACATAACCGGAGGCGTGCCGCAGCAGCCCGACGATGAGGGCGGCAGCGGCGCAGGGCGGGCCGCATATGCGCGCCTTATGGCCAACATGTCGGGGAGCGGGGTGGCGCTGGAATACAACGCCGCGCCTTTCGGAGGGGTGATCAGCTATTTCGTAGATGGCTATGAAAAGCTGTTTTCGCCCGAAAATATCGCAAACCTCAACAAAGCGGCCGCTGAGAGGGCGGCAGGGGAGGTCGAGAACATAACGCGCCACGAGGGGGATTTTGCGCTGCAGGGCGAGCCGATATACAAAATAGTTGATAATTCTTCCTGGTATATTGTATTCTGGCTTGACAAGGAATCGAAATCTATTGTAAATTATAAGACAGGTGCGAATGTAAGCATAGGCCTTCCGGACGCCAGCGTAAAGGGCGTGGTGGCGGATATCATAGATCAGGGCGGGCATTGGATGGTCACCCTTTCGTCGGACAGGTATTACGAGGCTTTCGCCCGGCTGAGGCGTACGGAGGCGATCATAACGTCGACAGAATACAGCGGCATCATCGTCGAGAACGCCAGCATTGCCATCAGGGACGGGCAGCCCGGCGTGTACGTCAGGCGGAGGAGCGGCGATTACGAGTTCATGCCTATAAGCATAAAGAACAGCGACGGCGTGGAGTCGGTCGTCGAGTCGTCCACATTCGTCTCCAGCGACGGCAAGACGGTGAACACGGTGAATGTCTACGAGGAAATACTGCGGTACCCGCCGCAGGAGGAGGGTGCGCAGCAATAGCAGGGCGCCAGCCGCAGGGGGAAGATATGGGCACTATAAGCGAAAACATTGCAGCTGTCAAGGAGCAGATCGGCCATTATGCGGAGCTGTCGGGCAGGGGGCCCGGCGATGTGCTTCTCGTGGCCGTAACCAAGACACGCAGCGCAGACGAAATCAACGCCGCCATAGAGGCGGGGATTACAGATATAGGCGAGAACAAGGTCCAGGAGATCATAGACAAGCATGACGCGGCGCTGCCGGTGAACTGGCATATGATAGGCCATCTGCAGCGCAACAAGGTAAAGTACATAATCGATAAAGTAAAGATGATACATTCGGTGGACTCGTTCAGGCTGGCCGAGGAGATAGACAGGCGGGCCGGGAGCGCCGGGATAGCCATGGACATACTTATCCAGGTGAATGCGGCCAACGAGGAGAGCAAGTTTGGCGCCGCCGCGCAGGATACCGAGGGCCTGCTGCGTGAGATTCTGGACAGATGCGCCAATATACGCGTCAGGGGGCTGATGAGCATTGCCCCGATTGCAGACGACCCCGGCGATGTAGCGGTATATTTCAGGCAGGTCAAGGCGCTGTACGATGGATTCATGGGGATCCGGCATGAACGCCTGGACCTGAAATACATCTCGATGGGGATGTCCCACGATTTTGGCGTGGCCATACGCGAAGGGGCTAACATAGTCCGCATAGGGTCGGCGATTTTCGGCCCAAGGGCGGCGCCCGTGCAGCCGTAGCTGGCAGCGGCAATGGCTGCAGCCGCTGTGTGCGGCAGCTAGGCCTGGGGCAGGCAAAAGCGCCTTGGCGCACACGATATGCATTGGCATAGAAATTGGGCAAAGAAAACATTGATATTGCATAATTACAGGGAGGTTGGTCAATATGGGCGAAGGTTTGTTCCGCAAGTTTAAGGTCCTGGTCGGAATTGAAGACGTGGAAGACGAGGCTGAAATCGAAGACGACGAAGAGGAAGCGGCAGTGGCGGAGCAGGCCATTGAGCGCAAGACAGTAGATGTGAGGCCGGCTGGCTACAGCGCGCCGCTGCAGTACCGCCAGGAGTTCCGCGAAGGCAGCAACCATAAGGATAAGGTGATCTCTATGAACAAGACTCTGAATGCGATTACGAGCCAGCTAAACATAGTGATAAACGAACCCAAAGGCTTTGACGAATGCTCCAAGCTTGTGGATAGCCTTAAAGCGAGGAAACCTGTCATAATCAACCTGGAGAAGATAGAGACGGAACTCGCGAGGAAGATTTTTGATTTTCTGAGCGGGGCGACCTATGCGCTTAACGGCAATATGCAGAAGATCGCGAACAATATATTTGTATTTGTGCCGGAGAACATAGGCGTGACTTCGAATACGGAGCACAAGGGCATTGATTTTGGGTCGGGTTCCAAGAGCCCGTGGCGGTAATGTGATGATGTTGTATTTTCTTAGGACTGTCGTTGATCTACTGTGCTATGTCGTCTCGATGATGCTTCTGGCGAGGGCGATCCTCAGCTGGTTCGCAAACCCGTACAGGCGTAGCGCGAATATATTGCAGAAGCTATATATGCTGCTTGTGCAGCTTACGGAGCCTATAGTGGGGCCGTGCCGCAAGCTGCTGAGCCGTTTTAATACGGGGATGTTTGATTTTTCGGTGCTTGTGGCGATGCTGGCGGTAATGCTGGTGAGAAACCTCCTGCTTATGCTTCTAAGGTAGGCGGGCAGGGTTTCCGGCAGCACTGACAGGGCAGGGCGTGTAGGCCAGGGATCGGGGCACGGGCGGTCGATGGCGCTGGCGCCGCAGACCGGGGGTCGGGGCACGGGCGGTCGATGCCGCTGGCGCCGCAGGTCGGGGACTGCCGCACGGCAGCGCCGGGCATATACATAGAATTGTTTCCGACGGGGCACGGCGCGGCCGGCCCTGGGATGGGCGCAGCCGGCCCTGTGGGGCAGTGCCGGCGCGTCACGGTAATTTATTAATAGGAGCGCAGCAGGAAATGATCACGCCCATTGATATCCAAAAAAAAGAATTCACCAAAGGGGTCAGGGGGTACAAGGAGGAAGAAGTCGACAGCTACCTTGATCTGATCACATTGGACATGGAAAAGCTCATAATGGAGAACAAGCGCCTGAAGGACACCATAGCGATGCTGACCTCTGAGGTCGAACGGTACAGGGGCTCCGAAAATGCGGTCCTTGAGACGCTGGAAGCGGCCAAGGCGCTGATGAGGGACATATCCGCCAGCGCCGAGAAAAGGGCGGAATTCCTTGTGAAAAACGCCGAGCTGGACGCCGAGAGGATCAAAAGGGACGCCAAGGAATCGGTGGAGCGCCTGACCGATGACGCAGTCAACCTGCGCAATAGGGTCAACCTGATCAGGAGCCGTTTCCGGAATCTGCTCGAAACGGAGCTTGAAAGGTTCGACACGCTCAGCGCGGAGCTTTTTCCCGAAAGCGCGGACATGCTGAAGACGATGGGCGCGGCGGCGCAGGATGCGGCAAAGCCTGCGCAGCGTGAAACGCCCAAGCCCGCGCTGCGGCAGCCCGCTGCCGGGCAGCTTGCGGACGAGACGGCGAGGCTGGCTTCGAAGACCATTCCGAACCTCAGATCAGGGGACAGTGTCTGATATGATGAAGGGGATTGCGCGGCAGCTGCATTACATTGTAATTATAGCCATTGTCGGGCTGGATCAGCTGTCCAAGTATATTGTGCGGAGCAATATGTCGCCCTCAGATCAGTCGCACGATTATGGCATGGCTGTCATACCGGGGATATTCGACATCACCTTTGTCAAGAATACCGGGGCGGCATTCAGCATATTGCAGGGCAAGCTTGTATTTCTCACAGTATTCAACTGCGTTGTGATCGCAGTGCTCACGCTGTTCCTTATAATCCGCGCCGAGGCCGAGGCGCGGCGTTTTGTTTACGGCGTTTCGCTGATAATAGCGGGCGGCCTGGGCAATCTTGTTGACCGTGTAAGCCTTGGCTATGTCACGGATTTTTTTGATTTTCAGATTTTTCCTGTATTCAATGTCGCGGACATATCGGTATGCGTAGGCTGCGGGCTTGTCATAATGTATATGGTGGCGGCGGAGTTCGGCAAGAAGAAAAAAGTGAAAGAATCGGTTGAGGTGGATGGGAATTCGGTTGAATGAGAGGGCGGCGCAGACAGGCGGGCCTGCGGATGGGGCTGCGGCCCTAGCCGGGAGGGCGCCGGGCGCGGATGCTGAGGCTGTCGCAAGGGTGACTGTGTCTGAGGCCGAAGCGGGCGCGGATGAGGTTGCGACGGGCGCGGGTGCTGAGGCAGTCGCAAGGGTGACTGTGTCTGAGGCCGAAGCGGGCGCGGATGAGGTTGCGACGGGCGCGGGTGCTGAGGCTGTGCCCCAGGCGGGCGGGCCGCCGCTTTTCCGGGCTGTGGCGGGCGTGGAGGATATCGGCGCCCGGCTGGACGTGTTTTTGGCGGGGCGTATGGCGGACGTTTCGCGCAGCTACGCCCAAGGCCTCATAACGCAGGGCGCCGTGACGGTGAACGGGGCGGCGGCGCAGGCCAAACGCTACAATATAAAAGCAGGCGATGTGGTCGAGGCCGCATTGCCGATGCCCGAACTGCTGAAGGTGGAGGCGGAAGACATACCTCTGCGCATAGTGTACGAGGACGACGAGCTTTTGGTGATCGACAAGGACAAAGGCATGGTCGTGCACCCCGCGCCCGGCAATGAATCGGGCACCCTGGTGAACGCGGTGATGTTCCACTGCGGCGGGCGGCTTTCCGCCATAAACGGCGTGGCGCGCCCAGGGATCGTGCACAGGATAGACAAGGATACAAGCGGGCTGTTGCTTGTGGCGAAGACAGACATGGCGCACAGGGCGCTCGCCGGCGCATTGGCGGCGCACGAGATCGTGAGGAAGTATGAGGCTGTGGCATACAGCAATTTCATGGAGGACGAGGGCAAGGTCGATCTGCCGCTCGGCAGGGATCCGCGAAACAGGCTGAGGCAGGCCGTGGTGAGCCAGAATGGCCGCAGGGCAGTGACACATTACTGGGTTAAAGAGCGTTTTGGCGATTTCACGCATATAGAGCTCAGCCTGGAGACTGGCAGGACGCATCAGATCAGGGTGCACATGGCATATATCAAGCATCCATTGCTGGGGGATCCGCTGTACGGCCCCAAGAACAAGCCCTTCGGCGTCGAGACGCAGATGCTGCATGCGGGGACGCTGGGCTTCAGGCACCCGAAGACGGGCGGGTACATGGAGTTCTCAAGCCCGCTTCCGGAGGGCTTCGCGGGGATACTCGAAAAGCTAAGGGCAAAAAGCAAGCGAACCCGCTGACGCCGACAGGCGCCAACAGGCTCACGTGCATCAGACATTGATGAGGGCTTCATTCCGTAAGGCCTTGCGGGGCCGTAGACGTCCGTGCCCAGGAGGGGTAATTAGGGGGACAGCAAGCAATGTATACGCGCCGCAGCCAATGCCGTGGCCGGCAGCGGCAATCCAAAGGGATATGCTGGATCTGGGGAGAACCAGTGGCATCTGGGGCCATTACGGCTACCCATTGCCGATTCCACGCAGAGGCAGCGTCAATGGATAGTCCGTATATGGTCCAGGCAATGGCGGCAAACCATGCGCCCCTTAAATTTTACCGTACCCGGATTTTTGCCGCACAGGGCACAGTATACGGGCTTCGTGTCCGGGCTGTTTTCCTTGATCTGCGGCTGGGATTGTGTTTGCATCTCGTTCTCCTTTCATATCGCATTGATATAACTGATGGCAAACCGATGGCCGTATATACGGGTGCATATGGCGGCTAGGCCTGTTGTAAGATCATAGTAAACCATGCGCCCGCCGTGTGCAATACGGAAAGGCGTTTCGTGTAATAATAAGGTCCGGTTGTGTAATAATACTGTTCTACAGCATCAAAGATGCGGAGGGAGTATGGATGTTTGAAACTTTCCAGCTGAGGTCTTGCGACTGCGATCTGGCGGGGTATATATGGGAAGCGGCGGAAACCAAGGCTGTGGCCTGTATGGTCCATGGGCTGGGCGAATACGCCGGCAACTATGCCAGGCTCGGGACCATATTGAATCTGAAGCAGATCACGCTGATAGGCTTTGATTTGAGGGGGCATGGGCTAAGCCCCGGCAAGCGCGGCGATATAGGGGATAGGGATATTGTAAAAAAGGATGTCGACAGTGTGCTGTCCTATGCCGGCGAGCGGTATGGCAGCGCGCCGATCGTCCTCTGTGGGCAGAGCATGGGCGGCAATATAGTGCTTGACTACCGGAGGACGGGCGAGCTGTCAGGGCGCCTGGCGGGCTACATAGCGACAGCGCCGTGGATCGAGCTGTGCGACCCCATGGACGCGGCGGTCCGCCTGGCGATCCGGGCGCTGGCATGGTTCAGGCCGGATGCGCAGCTGCGCGCGAAGCATTTCCGCATGGTGGATGGGCAAAAGGTGCTGATCGGGGAGCCGCGCGAGGGCTCGCCGGCGCACAACCGGATATCGGCGCGCACGCTGAGCGACTCAGATACCGTGGCCCGGATGCTGACTAAGGGGAAGTTGAAGGACCGCTTTGGCGGCGGAGGGAAACCATTGATAGTAATGCAGGGGACGGGCGACATAACCTGCACTTTAGGCGGCGCGCAAAGACTGGCCGATGCCGAGGGCGCCAACTGCGAACTCATCATATGGGACGGCTACGGGCATAATCTGTTCAATGGCAAACCGGGAAGCAGCGGCCTCGAAGTGATCCGGAAGATGTGGGAATGCGTCCTCAGGCTGGCGGATGCGCACAGCCCGGAATAGCCGCGCCGCCTGGAATAGCCGCGCTGCCTGAGGCCGGGACAGCCGCGCCGAATGGGGAACGGGGGAGACGCAGTGCACGGCCGCGCCGCTGCGGCCGGGACAGCCGCACCGCCTTGAATGGCCGTGCCGCCTGAGGCCGGGACAGCCGCACTGAAATGGGGAGCGGGCGAGACGCAGTGCACGGCCGCGCCGCCCGCCCATCCGCCGCGCCGATATCAGAGCATCACATGCGCTCCGGGGGCAGGGCCGGCTTTGCGTATATAGTCCTGTTGTTTGTGAAGATGACCATCCCCGGCTTGGCGCCAGATGGCTTTTTTACATATTTTACGAAAGTGTAATCTACGGGCACGTTTTCCGACTCTCTGGCGCGGCTGTGCCAGGCGGCGATAGACGCGGCTTCCGCTATGGCTTCGGCCGGCGCGTCTGCGCCGCTTGTCAGCAGGATGACGTGCGTGCCCGGTATGTCCTTGGTATGGAACCATATGTCGCCGGAAGAGGCCCTCTTGAATGTGAGGATGTCGTTCTCGCGGTTGTTCCGGCCTGCGAGCGCCTGTAGCCCGCCGGAGACCTGGTACGAGAGGAAGGCGGGTTTCGGCGGTTTCTTCGAGGCCGGCGCTTTGCGTCTGCGCAGATAGCCCTCGTCTATGAGTTCCTGCCGGATTGCCTCTGCCTCCTCATAGGCGGAAGCGTTTTCCAGAAAGGCTAGGACCGACTCCAGATACATGAGTTCGCGGCCAGTTTCCGCCAGCTGGTTGTTTTTTTCGACGATCGCCGTCTTGGCCTTGGCATAGCGCTTATAAAAACGCTGTGCGTTCTGAGCGGGGCTGAGGCGGGGGTCAAGCTCTATGGCCACAGTGCTCCCGTCATAATAGTTCGTGATCTCCGCTGTCTTCTGCCCCGGCTTTATATTGTGCAGGCTTGCGGTCAGCAGTTCGCCGAGCAGCCGGTCCTGATCCGCGTTCTCCGCCTTCACAAGATCCTCCAAAAGGCGCTGTTTCTTCAGCTGTAGCTTGTTGATCCCCGCATTTACGGTCTTTATCAGATCGGAGGTTTTCTGGCGCATCCGGTTCGACGAGTCTTTGTTCGAATAATAGAATTCCACGGCCGAGCTTATGTCGCCAAAGCGTTCGGCCCTGTACGCGCCTTCGAATGCGGCGAGCGGGAATGCGTGGAAGTCGGCGGGGACGCCGTTTTCGTCCAGATAGACGCAGGGCGCGAAACGGCCCGCCTGGATTGCGGACACCATGCCTGAGATCGCGCCCCACGCGGCCATGCCAACGCGCCCGATGCCGGCGCGGCCGCCGTCCCCGCCGTCGCGCCCGATGCCG
>JAIRSA010000209.1 GCA_031255695.1 Eubacteriales Family XIII. Incertae Sedis bacterium
TCGAGGCCGACAGCGACATAAAGTACAGGAAAAACGCCTTCGACGAGCGCGAGCTCATACACTACAGGATCAAGGCGCCGATCAAGAAGGTGATGGCCGGCAACCGCTTCCTCGGCATAAGCGACGAGGCGAACACAGGCTGGTACACCATAGAAGGCAGCGTCGCCAGCGAGCGGCTGCGCAGCGAATAATACCCACCCCCGCCATGGCAGCGTGCCCTGTCGGGCGTGGTGCCCGGCTGCGCCCGGCAGGGCGCGGTGGCGCGGGTGCAGGCGTGGGCTGCCCCCTCGCCATTGCCGCATACAGGAGGTGTTCCGTGAAAGTCCTGGTCGTTTTTTTAGGGCTCCTGACAATGCTGTCTTCCATGCTGTTTTACCAGGGCGACATGGGGAGATACACACGCGGGAGGGCATTTCTGAAAGCGCTGGCCGAGGAATGCGCGGCGGGCGCGGCCCTCTACTTCGACGAAAGCGAGTACGCGGAAGGCCGCCTGGTATTCAACCAGGACGAGGGCATGAAATACATCAGCCACCTGCTGGAAAACACGCAAATGCCGCCGGAACTGAAAGCCCTGGGCGCACCATCCTGCGAGGCGCTTTTCTATGACGACGAAAGCGGGTACGGGCAGGACGTCGGCGGGCATGCCATTGCCAGCTCCCCCTCTGTCGCGGTGAAACTGTCCATACACACCGAAGACATCTTCAGGCTCCCATTTCTGTCAGTAATATACATCGAGCGGCAGGCCATGTACGAGCTGCCCGCGCCCTGATGGCCTCTTGTGGGGTCGCACTAACTTTTTCATCTCAGCATAAGAAAAATCGCCGCAACTGCAAGCTCCCTTTTGGAAAAACCTTGACATTCCCCCCCTACATCATATAATAGTAGATAGGTTGAACAGAGGAGACTGTTTTTATGGGAAAAGAAAAGTTGGATTTTGGGAACGAACAGGTACGGAACAAATTCAGGCATACTTCATCGCATATTCTGGCACAGGCTGTAAAGCACCTGTTCCCTGAAGCAAAGCTTGCGATAGGGCCTGCCATCGAGAACGGGTTCTATTACGATTTCGATCTTGAGCACAGGTTTACGGACAACGACCTCCTGAAACTGCAAAAGGAGATGAAAAAGATCGTCCAGGCGAACCTGCCGCTCGAAAGGTTTGAATTGCCGAGGGATGAGGCGAGCAAGTTCATGGCGGAGGGCGGCGAGCCGTACAAGGTGGAGCTTATACGCGATCTGCCTGAGGACGCGGTGATCTCGTTCTACCGGCAGGGTGATTTCACAGACCTCTGCGCGGGGCCGCATCTTGAGTCCACCGGAGGCGTGAAGGCCATCAAGCTCACAAACGTCGCGGGCGCATATTGGCGGGGCGACGAAAAGAACAAGATGCTCCAGCGCATATACGGGACATCATTCCCCAGCCAGGCAGAACTGGACGCGCACCTCGAACGCATTGAAGAGGCCAAGAAACGCGATCACAGGAAAATCGGCAAGGAGATGGATCTGTTCGCCATTTACGACGAAGCCCCCGGCTTCCCGTTTTTCCTGCCCAACGGCATGGTGCTGCGCACCGAGCTTGAGAATTATTGGCGGCAGGAACAGGCGCGGCGCGGATACCAGGAGATAAAAAGCCCTCTGATAATGAACGAAAGCCTGTGGCACACATCCGGCCATTGGGACCATTATAAAGACAATATGTATTTCACCGAAATAGACGATGCCACATTTGTGATCAAGCCCATGAACTGCCCTGGCGCCATGCTCGCGTACAGGCGCCGCATGTACAGCTACAGGGATTTCCCCGTCAGGATAGCCGAGATGGGGCAGGTCCACAGGCACGAGCTTTCGGGCGCCCTTCACGGGATGATGCGTGTCAGGACCTTCACGCAGGATGATGGGCACATCTTCATGCTGCCCAGCCAGATCGAAGAGGAGATCATCGGCGTCATCGACTTCATCGACTCGGTGTATAAGATTTTCGGGTTCAAGTACCACCTAGAGCTCTCCACAAAGCCTACGGATTCCATGGGCTCGCAGGAGGACTGGGACAGGGCCACCGACGCCCTGATACATGCCGCCGAGGCGAAGGGCATCAGCTATGTCGTCAACGCGGGCGACGGCGCGTTCTATGGGCCCAAGCTTGACTTCCATCTCGAAGACTGCCTGGGCAGGACATGGCAATGCGGCACGATCCAGCTGGATTTCCAGATGCCCCAGCGCTTTGGCCTCACATATGTTGGGAGCGACGGCGAGAAGCATACCCCCATCATGCTGCATCGGGTGATCTTCGGAAGCATAGAAAGGTTCATCGGCATGCTGACCGAGCATTTTGCCGGCAAATTCCCGCTCTGGCTCTCGCCCGTGCAGGTCAGGCTGCTGACCATAACGGAGAAATTCTCGGAATGCGCGCTGGGCATACAGCGCCAACTACTTGACGCCGGCATACGCGCCGAAACGGATCTGCGCAACGAGAAAATAGGCTATAAGATCCGCGAGGCCAGGAACGCGAGGGACTCCTATATCGCTGTAATAGGCGAGAAAGAGGCGGAGACGGGCATCTTGCCGATCCGTTCCAGCAAGCTGGGCGAGCTGGGCGCCATGAGCGTCCCCGAACTCATCGCGAAACTGCAAAAAGAGATCGCCGATAAAGCACTGTAGCAAGGGCGGCGCTACGCCCCCGCCAGCAATGGCGCAGCATTGCCAGGCGAGGGCATGATCCAACCGGGCGGAACTGGGCCTCCGCAAGCGAGGGCTAAAGCCGAGGGCCGCGGGCAAGGGCTGTGGCCGGGCGGCGAAGCCGAAGCACGCCGGCAAGGGCTGTGGCCGGACGGCGAAGCCGAAGCACGCCAGCAAGGGCTGGCGCCGGGCGGCGAAGCCGGGGCACGCCAGCAAGGGCTGTGGCCGGGCGGCGAAGCCGGAGCACGCCAGCAAGGGCTGGCGCCGGTCGGCGAAGCCAGAGCCTGCGAACATGATCGAAAGGAGTCCTGCATTATGTTATTCAAGAAGAAGGAGCGCCCGGCGCCGGAGTGGCGCGACGGCGTATATCTCTGCACTGCCGACAACAGCATGAACGCCGACATAATCGAGTCCAAGCTGCGTGGCGAAGGGATCCCCTGCGAACGCAGGTATGAGAATGCCGGCAATTTCCTCGAAATCGCCATGGGCATATCCACCTACCCCATAGACATATATGTCCCGGAAAGCGCGCTTGAAGACGCAAAGAACATCGCCTTTTCATCGCCGCCTCCCGAATGGGAAGACAGCCTCGACGATCCCGCCGGGGACACATGGGATGGCGGGCCGGACGGCGGCGCGGACGCAGATGCGAAATCGAGCGGCAGGCCGGATGGCGGCGCGGACGCAGCCACGGAACCGGGCGGCGGGCCGGATGGCGGCGCGGACGCAGCCACAGAACCGGGCGGCGGGCCGGATGGCGGCGCGGACGCAGCCCCATCGCCGGATGGCATGCCGGGCGGCAGGCCGGACGCTTAATTTTCGTTTTATGCCCCATCGCCCCAACCGATGGGCGGGTTTGGAAAAGGAGAGAT
>JAIRSA010000002.1 GCA_031255695.1 Eubacteriales Family XIII. Incertae Sedis bacterium
TACCGGCCCGTCCACGCAGACACGCTTGTTTGCGACAGACGCCATGGCCGGCGTGCCTTCCGCCCTACGGCCCTCGACGGCGCACACGCAGCCCTTGCAAGCGCCATAGCCGCAGCCCATGCGGGCCTCAAACGACACTTGCAGCGGTATGCCCTGCCCGCCCGCAAAGCGCGACACCGCCCTGAGCATCTTGGGCGGGCCGCACGAATAGAAATAGTCTCCGCCAGGGCTGGGGCCGCACACCTCCTTGAGCAGATCAAAGGCAGTCCCGCAGAAGCCTTCCGAACCGTCGTCGGTGGCGACAAGCGTCTCGTCGCAGCAGGCGCGGAATTCGTCCAGCAGGAAGGTCGGGCCCCTGAATCCCAGCACCGCCCTCACTGGTACGCCGCCAGCCGATTTCAGGGCCCCCGCGAGCATGAGCAGCGGCGGCGCGCCTAGCCCGCCGCCTATGAGCGTGATCAACCCGGCGCCATCGGCGGCCGCTATATCGAAGCCGTTGCCGCATGGGGCGCTCACCCCTATGCGGCTCCCCGGCGCGTAGCCCGACATGGCGCGCGTCCCGGCCCCCACCACGCCGTAGACAAGCGTCAGTGCGCCGCCGGCCGCGTGGCAGATGCTTATCGGGCGCGGGAGCAGCATGTCCCTTTCGCGCAGATAGATGTTGACGAACTGGCCCGGCCTTGCGGGCGCGGCGCCATTTTCATATATAAGCTCCATGCGGAACACATCCTCAGCTATCGCTGTGTTAGAGGCGATCGCCGCCTCCACAATCCCGCTTCTAGTCATAATGTTCTCCTTGTCTATGCCGCCCGCCATACGCCCGCGCCACAAGCGCGCCGGGCAGCCTGGGCGGCGTCGCAGCAGCAGGCCTGTCTGCGCCCGTGGCGTGCGCCCCGCCATACGCCCGCGCCGCAAGCGCGCCGGGCAGCCTGGGCGGCGTCACAGCAGCAGGCCAGTCCGCGCCCGTGGCGTGCGCCCCGCCATACGCCCGCGCCACAAGCGCGCCGGGCAGCCTGGGCGGCGTCGCAGCAGCAGGCCAGTCCGCGCCCGTGGCGTGCGCGCTGCTTGTCACTCACGCGCCTTGCGCAGATCTTCCTTCATGGCGAGCGCGGCGGCAAGCGCGGCCTCGCCCACATCGTTCTCCCCGTACCGGTCGCCGGATTTCCATGCGGCGATGATGCCACGCGACGAATTCACGATGCAGCCCCTGCCGGCCGCGTCGAAGAAGCCCCTGAGATCTTTGCCTGACGCGCCCTGTGCGCCATAGCCGGGCACCAGGAAAAAGGTGTGCGCCATCCGCCTGCGCAGCGAAGCGCCCTGCTCAGGGTGCGTCGCGCCGACCACCGCGCCCACCTTGCTGTAGCCGCTGGCGCCTATCGTGCTTTCGCCCCACGACGATGTCATGTCAGCCACGCGCTCATACACTGTCTTGCCGCCGTCCCCCACAGTCAGGTCCTGCAGCTCAGCGCTGCTGGGGTTGCTGGTCTTCACGAGCATGAAGACCGCTTTGTCATATTTTTCACAAGCCCTGATGAAGGGCTGGACGCTGTCAGTCCCCAGATATGGGTTCAGCGTCACGGCATCCTCGCCCCAAGGCTCGAAACGTTCCCCGCCAAATTCAGTCCCGGCGATATGCGCGGCATAGGCCTCCGCCGTGCTGGAGATATCGCCCCGTTTTACATCCCCGATCACGAACAGCCCCTTGCCCTTCGCGTAGGCGGCCGTCTTCGCGTAGGCGGTCACGCCTTCCGGCCCGAAGCGCTCATACATGGCGATCTGCGGCTTGACCGCAGGCACCGCCCCGCAGACCCCGTCTATTATCTCCTTGTTGAACTCGAAGAGCATCTCCGCCGCCGCCTTGAGGTTCGGCCCCCATGTCTCCGCCGCCCTGCGCTTGATCCTGTCTGGGATCATTTCCGGCAGCGGGTCAAGCCCGACCACTATCGGCGCCTCCAGCTCCTCTATCCTGTCAATAAGCCTGTCTATCATATCCTCTCGCTTTCTCTCAACCTAGACGCCGCACGGAAATATGTTTCGCAGCTAGCCTGTTTTTTGCCCGCCACGCCGCATTGGCATAGCCCGCCGGCACGCCGGCGCCAGCGGCTCCCGCCGCTCGCCCCGCGTACGCCACCACGCCGCCTGACAAAGAAAGTGCTCCAGCTGTCAGGACGGCCGCCTTCACCCCGCGTACGCCACCACGCCGCCGCACATGGCCGCCTTCACCCCGCATATGTCACCACGCCGCCGCACATGGCGGCCTTCACCCCGCGTATGTCACCACGCCGCCGCATATGGCGGCCTTCACCCCGCGTATGTCACCACGCCGCCGCATATGGTGGCCTTCACCCTGCCCCTGGCCTCCATGCCGCTGAACGGCGTGTTCCTCCCCTTGGATGCAAAATCGCGGCTGTCTATGCGGTACGCTTCGTCTATATCTATGATCGCTATGTCAGCGGCGGCCCCCGCCGCAATCCTGCCCCTGGGCAGGCCCGCAAGCATGGCCGGCCGCAGGCTCATCCTGGCCAGCAGTTTCCTCAGCCCCATATACCCGCCCAGCACCAGCGTGGTGTAGCTGACAGCAAAGCCGGTTTCGAGGCCGCTTATGCCGAACGGCGCCTTCTCTATGCCGGCCGCCTTCTCCGCCCAGCCATGCGGGGCGTGATCAGTCGCGATAATATCTATGCTCCCGTCGCAGAGCCCTTCGATCACCGCAAGCCTGTCCTCCTCCGCCCTGAGCGGCGGGTTCATCTTCGCGTTGGCCCCCGACACGAGCACGGCCCTGTCCGTCAGCGCGAAATAATGGGGCGCCGTCTCCGCTGTGACAGGCAGGCCCGCGACCTTCGCCTCCCGTATGAGCGCCACGCTTTCCTTTGCGCTGACGTGCTGGATATGCATCCTGCACCCGATCTCCTCCGCAATCTTTATGTCACGCCTCACGATATCCGCCTCGGCCTCGGCCGGCACGCCGCCCATACCGAGCAGCCGCGACGCCTCGCCTGTGCTGACCGGATCGCCGGAGAGGTTGCGGTTTTCCGCATGATCCATTATCATTAGCCCCAGCCCCTTTGCCCTCGCCGCCACACGCCGCATGAGCGCCTCGTCGGACAGGGTCTTGCCGTCTTCCGTCAGGGCGAGTATGCCCCGCCCGCACAGCTCCATGCACCGCGTGGCCGCCTCGGCCATGGCGTCGATGTCGGAAAGCTCCGCCCCGGCCTGCCCCACCGTCATGGCGCCGGCCACCAGCAGGTTCACTTTCCCTGCGTCCCTGCCCTTGGCGTCGATCAGCGACAGCACCTCGGCGCAGTCCACGGCCGGCCGGGTGTTCGGCATGCAGCACACTGTGGTGTAGCCGCCCCGCGCCGCCGCCTGGGAGCCTGAGTGTATGTCTTCCTTGTGGCAGAAGCCCGGCTCGCGGAAATGCACATGCAGATCTATGAGCCCCGGCACGACAATGGCGCCGCCCGCGTCTATGATCCGCATACCTGCCGCGCCCTTCGGAGCCCCCGCCCCGGCCGCAGCTTCCGCATCAGCATCAGCCCCCGCCCCGGCAACAGCCCTTGCCCCGGCAACAGCCCCCGTTCCGCCAGCGCCTCCGGCAGCCCCAGGCACAGCAGTGGCTCCGCCAGCCCCCGGCACAGCAGTAGCTCCGGCAGCCCCCGCCCCGCCAGCGCCTCCGCCAGCCCCTGGCACAGACATTATCAGGCCGCCTTCGATGTAGATGTCCCCGGCCCTGTCCATCCCGGTCTCCGGATCGATCACCCTGCCGTTCTTTATCAGCAGCCCCCCGCCCCCAACGCTCATCTTTCCCCCGCTTTCACGATATCGTCGCAGTACTCGCACCTGTATTCCTCAGTATCCTCGTCCACCAGGTGGAAGATATGCGGCACATTGTGCTCTGTCGAAGTCACGCAGCGCGGGTTTTTGCATTTTATTACATTTATTACTTTTTCAGGAAGTTCGAGTTTGATCTTCTTCACGATCTTATGATCGTCGATTATATTGACCGTCGCGTTATGATCGACCAGCCCCAGCACAGCTATATCGACATCCGTAAGGTTCTCTATCTTGATGACGTCCTTGCGCCCGTGCTTCTGGCTTATGGCATTCATTATGAACGCTATGGTGTTCTTGCTTGTGTCGATATCCAGGTATTCCAGGACCTTCATCCCGTAGCCTGCCTTGATATGGTCGATAACTATCCCCTTTGCGATGCTGTTGATTTCCAATTTTCACTGCACCTCCTCTCAGCGTGGGTTTTCCAGCCCCAAGAGCGCCATTATAAGCGCCATCCTCACATACATGCCGTTCTGGGCCTGCTTGAAATACATGGCCCTGGGGTCACTGTCGACCTCGACGGCTATCTCGTTCACCCTAGGCAGCGGATGCAGCACTATCATGTCGCTCCGCGCCCCGCGCATCTTCTTCGCGTCCAGGATATAGATGTCCTTCAGCCTTATGTAGTCCTCTTCATTGAAGAACCTTTCCCGCTGCACCCTCGTCATATAGAGCACGTCGAGATCCGGCATCACGTCCTGCAGCCTGCGCACCTCCTGGAACGGTATGTTGTTCCTGAGCAGGACCTCCTTGCGGACATATTCGGGTATCATCAGCTCTTCCGGCGATATCAGCGCGAACTTCACGCCGCTGTACCGCGAGAGCGCCTTTATGAAGGAATGCACGGTGCGCCCGAATTTCAGGTCGCCGCACAGGCCGATATTGATGTTCTCGAAGCCCCCCTTTTCCTTCCTGATCGTCATCATGTCGGTCAGCGTCTGCGTCGGGTGCTGGTGCCCGCCGTCGCCGGCGTTGATGACAGGTATGCCCGCGCTCTGCGCCGCCACCCTCGGCGCCCCTTCCTTATGGTGGCGTATGGCTGTCAGATCGGCGTAGCAGGCGATCGTCCTGATGGTGTCGGACAGGCTCTCCCCCTTGGCCACGGAGCTCGTGTTCGGCTCCGAAAACCCGATCACCTGGCCGCCCAGCCTCAGCATGGCCGCCTCAAAGCTGAACCGCGTCCGCGTGCTTGGCTCATAAAACAGCGTCGCCAGTATCCTCCCCTTGCATACCTCGCTGTACTCCTGCGGCGCCTCGATGATCTCCTCGGCGAGATCGAACAGCGCCTCGGTTTCCTCCAGTGTGAAATCCGACGGCTCGACCAGGCTTTTCCCCTTCAATGATTTTGGTATCGTGATTCCCATCTTTTCCTCTCCTCGTTAAATGTTGTTCGCCGGCACACGGCAGGCACCTGCCGCGCGATAAAAAAAATTCTCCCTATAAAAGGAAGAATCAATCGCCCACTATACGGTTATACGTGAAACGCAAGGCACCGGCCCAGCAAAACCCGCCGCGCCTTCTGGCAATCCGCCGCGCAAAAGAATCTATTCTGCCTGAAAAACCTGACACTACACGCCCTCCGAAACCACCGTATGGGTACATCCGCCGAAACTGGAATTTTATTTATTTTACCATACCACGCAATCCCCCGTCAAGGCTTGAAGAAATTAATGCCCGCGCCCAACGCCGTTTTTGTGATATTTTATATTATGATTTCGAAAACACCCGCGCCGGGCACGTGGCCTGGCGCGGGCGATCGGTTTTCTTGCGTATTGCAGCTGCGTGCGGGGCATGTGCGGGCCGAAACCCCAGGACGCGCCGCCGCCCCGGCGCCGCATGCGTTGCAGCTGCGGACGGGCGGGGCGCCAGCCCCGGCGCCGCATGCGTTGCCGCTGCGGACAGGCGGGGCGCCAGCCCCAGCGCCGTCAGCCCTCGTATACGGTCTTGCCGCCTAGTATGGTCTTCTCGAACTTCATCTCAAGCAGCCTCTCCGGCTCGTCGTCTACGGCCGTCGGGTCTATGTCCGTCACGATGATATCGGCGAGCTTGCCCGGCGCCAGCGTGCCCTTCATATTCTCGTCGAAGGTGAAGTAGGCACCGGCGGCGGTGTAGGAGTACACTGCCTCCTCGGCGCTGATCCTCTCCTTATCCCCGCAGGAGGTGCCGGTAAAGGCCTTCCTCGTTATGGACGCATAGAGTATGGGCCTGGGATCGATTATGGTAACTGGGGAGTCGCTGCCGTTCGCCACCACCAGCCCCTTGTCCAGAAGCGAGCGGAACGGGAATTCCTGCGCCACGCGCTCCTCGCCATAATTCCTGATATGCGTGTCGCCGAAGTAATACAGGAAGCCCGGATGCATGAGCGGCAGCACGCCTTCGGCCGCCACCCGGTCCACGAGTTCCGGGAAGCAGAACGAGCAATGCTCCAGCCTATGGCGCGCGTCCGGGCGCGGCATCCTCTGCTGGGCCTTCTTGTAGGCGTCCAGTATCATGGTGATGGCCACATCCCCTATGCCGTGGCTGGCTATCTGCAAGCCCCTCGAATGCGCCTCCCACACGATTTCGTCAAGCGCTTCCTGTGTGTGGTAAAGTATGCCGTATTTGCCGTCGTGCAAGTTCGGCTGCGACATCCTCGCGGTGCCGGAGCCGCCGCCGCCATCCAATATGATCTTCCTGCCCTGGAACCTGAGCAGATCGTTGCCGAATGGTATGGGTATCCCCGCGCCGCCCAGTTTCCGGTAGGCATTGTCCAGATAATATGCCGCTATCCTCACAGAGAGGTAACCGTTTTTCAGGACATTGTCCCAAAAAACAAATTCGTCGTCGAATTCGCTCAGCATGCCCATCTCCGTCGTGCTGGTCACGCCGCAGGCGTTGAACATCTCCGACATCCTTTTCATCGATTTCGCCAGCCGCTCGACGCTGGGCGCAGGGACCTTCTCCTGCAGGTTCGCGAAGGCCTTCTCGCACAGGCGGCCTGTCAGCTTGCCGTCCACACGCACGATCTCGCCGCCGGCGGGATCCGGCGTGTCCGGCCCGTAGCCGCCTGCGGCCATGGCCCGCGAGTTGGCGAGCGCCACATGGAGGCAGGCGCGCGATACGATCAGGGGATGCCCTGGTATGGCAGCGTCCATTTCCTCAAGGTTCGGCTCGCGCCCTTCGGCGAACAGGCCCTCATCGTAGCCGTAGCCCTCTACCCACTCCCCTTCATCCGTCTCTGCGGCCCTCGCCCTAAGGCGCTCAAAAAACTCGCCGATCGAGCGCGTGCCCGTGAGATCGACCTTCGTCAGGCTTCCGGCGCAGATCATCGGATGGCTATGGTTATCGTTCAGGCCGGGCAGCACAGTCTTCCCGGCCAGATCAAGGATTTCAGTGTCAGGCCCTATGACAGGGGAAAAATCCTCGAACTTGCCGACCCCTATTATGCGGTCGCCATGCACGGCAAGCGCCGACGCGGTGGGGTTTTTCCTGTCCATAGTGCGTATATTCGCATTTTTGATAACAAAGTCTGCCTTAATCAATGACATTACTCAGCACCTCCTCAAAGTTTTGCCTGGTTCCGGCAGCCAGGCCGCGCCGCGCGGCGGAGGCTCTCACCTATGCCCCCGCCGCGCGGCCAGGCCGCCTAGCGGTATTTGTCCATCGTTGCCTTGTTAAGCCCCAAGGGGACAGGCGCCCCCTCAGGAAGCAGACTCTCGTACGTTCTGCCCTTCATCTTCTCTGCCCATTCGGCCTGCGCCTGCTTGAGCAGATCTGCGTCCAGCAGGAAGTCCGCCGCAGTGCATGCCAGTATCTGCCCTGCTTTTTCCATGGTCTTCCGGCCGAGGCTGCCGCCGGCGCACGCTGTGATCATCCAGTTGTGCCATCCGGGCCCTGGGCCCAGGTTGAGTATCAGTATGCCAAATGGCGCCACCCAGCTGTACTCTGCGGAATCGGTGACCGCGATGGCGGTGGATTTGGGTTCTGGCACGCCTTCCGCCCAGAAGGGCTCCTGCCCATCCTCCTTCTGCATAGCCGCCACGAATGCCTTGTCTTCCTCGTCGAAGGCCACATCCCCTAGCTCGGTCACATTGGCGTACAGGGCCTTTGCCACCACCCAGTTCGGGAGCATCTCATGGCTCGCGGTGATATACTGCTTGTCCACGGTCGTGCCTGTCGCCATGGCCGCGCCCTCGGCGCATTTGTCGATCCGCTGTATTATGTCGCTCACCTGCTCGGCGGTCGAGAACCGGCCGATGCACCAGAGCGTGGCCCGATCCGGGACCACGCTGGCGAACTCCGGGCCCGTGTCGGAAAAGGTATAGTTGATCGTATGGGCGGCAGTGGAGGAATCGCTTGGCTGGTGATGCTCGCGCAGCATCTCTATCGCATGCGCCTGGAGTATGGCCCCGTCAAGGGCGCTCCTTCCATGCCATGGGGCGTTCCCATGCGCCGTCCTTCCATGAAAATGGTACTTGACGTTGAAATATGCCGGGCATGTCGCCGCGTTTGCGGCCGTGCCCGCCCATGGGTGCCAGTCCAGGACCAGATCCACACCGTCGAAAACACCCGCGCTCCCCATGAACGGCTTCCCTACGCATAGTTCTTCGGCAGGCGTCCCGAAGATCTTGATGGTCCCTTTGAGGCCTTTCTTGGCCATGGCGTCCTTCAGCGCCGCCGCCGCGAGGATGCCGCCCACGCCCAGCAGGTTGTGGCCGCAGCCCTGCCCCGGCGCGCCCGGGCTGACCGGATCCTTATGCGCCGAAACCTTCTGCGACAGCCCTGGCAGGGCATCATACTCGGCGGAGAAGCCTATGACCGGCTTGCCCTCGCCCCATGTCGCGACATACGAAGTAGGCATGCCGGCAAGGCCTGACACCACGTCGAAGCCGCGCTCCTTCAGGAACTCTGTATGCAGCTTATGGGCCTCGTACTCCTCCAGGCCGAGCTCAGGCCTGTCCCATATCGCTTTGGAAAGCGTGTGATACGCCTCACGGTTTTCCTGGATAAACTCCGTGATGCATTTTTTTATATCGTTTTGCAATTATTTCACCCCTATCATAATATGCGTGGCGCCTCCGGCGCCACGCACCGCCTTGTTCTATGTACACGCTGCCGCCAGCCAGGGGCGCGGCGCGCTGTAGCCGCATTGCCGCCCCGCCTGGCCGCCTCCCCCCGCCATTTCCGCAATACGAAACGGATAGCGTAGCGCCCGCAATGGGCGGGGGCGAGGCAAAGCCGCGCGGGGCGGCAAACCAGCATGCAGCCTTTGCCGGGCCCCGGCCGGCCGGCAGCATTATGCCTTAGCCTAGGCCTTGAGCCGCTCTGGCGCCTTGCTGCTGCCGAAGAAAATCCGGAGGTCCAAGCCGCCCATGACCGCGACGATTATCGTGATAACCACGCTGTTTATCAGCGAGAGCCACACGGTGAACACGCCGAAGATGTTCATCTGGAACACGAACACCAGGAAATAGTGGAGCACGAACAGGACGATGACGAGCATCCAGGCGAACTTGGTAGTGCTCGTCTCGGCGCCGAAGAAGCCGTAGAATCCCGGTTTCTCCGGAGTGCCCGCTTTGATCATCGCCGCCTTCAGTGATGTGCCCAGCGCCCTATAGCTTGTGGCGTCCACCTTTTCGTAGTTCGGCTTAGTCGCCAGGCTGACGATGATCATGGCCGGTATGGACACGATCAGGCCGATATGCGCCGCGTGGAAGCCTCCTATCAGATTGCCTGGGCTGCCTGTGGTGATCCACGCGTACATGGCCCAGCCTATGCCTGAAACGCCGCCCAAGATGATCGACGCCATGGCGCCGGCGGTAGTGGCCCGCTTCCAGAACCATGCGCTGATGACCGCGGCCAGGAGGCCGGACAGCGCGAGGGCCTGGGCAAGCACCCAAAGCGGGACGAGTATCGGGAGCCACAGCGCGCCCGCCACGCCGAACAGGGAGACCAGGACGACGGAGATGCGGCTTGCCCTAAGCGTCTGCTTGTCGCTGGCGTTCTTGTTGATGACCTGGCCGTAGATGTCCTTTGTCAGTATGGTCACGCCGTTCATGACGAAGGACGAGCCGCATGATATGATGGTCATAAGCAGCCCCACTATGAGGAAGGTGCCTATGCCAATGCCGGAATGCTCCAAGGCAATATAGGAGAATACGCCGTCCGGAGTGATGTTTTCCGGGATGAAGAGGTTGCCGCTGGCGACGGCGACCGCGACGAACATGCCGCCCAGGAATACCAGGAAGCCGTAGTATGTCGCGCCCAGCGCCACCTGCGCGTTCTGCGCGACCCTCGGCGTTTTCCCGATATAGGCCCACATATAGGCCCAGGGGTCGACTGCATAGAACAGGCAGAGCGTAAGGAACCATACGCTGAACTGGCTCCATGTTATCTGGAAGCCGTTCACGAAATTCTCAGGCAGCATGGTGTAGAAGGCCTCCACGCCTGCCGAAGTGCCCCCGGCCAGCTTTATCGCCACGAAGCATACAAGGATGATCGAGAGCGACTGGAGTATCGCCTGGATCCACTGCGTCACTATCGCGGAATATTGCCCCGCCGTCACCAGGTATGCCAGTATGACCACTGCCGAAAGTACGACGCCCAACTCCATCGGCCAGCCGAACGCGACGTTCAGGACGACCGCGATGGCCAGGTACTGCATGCCTGTTATGAATGCGGGACGGAAGAATGACATGATAGCTGCCGGCACACGCACGCTCTCGCCGTATCTGGCACAGAGGAAGTCGGTGATGGTGACCGCGCCTGTAATACGGCCGAAGTGATTCAGCCTGCGCGCAAAGAACAGAATAAAGACCGTGAGCCCAAGGCTAGGCAGTATGCCTACCCAGATGCTGCTCATGCCGGCGGTGTAGCCGTAGCCCAGCCACCCTGACACGCTCGACCCGCCGATCGCCCCGCCCAGATAGGCGGCGAACATCAGCCAGAACGGAGCTTTACGCCCACCGAGCATAAAGTCTTCCGATGTCGATGTGTATTTGCGGAACCTGATTCCCATTATGACGAAGACAACAGTAAGCACAATAAGGAAAATACCGCTCAGAGATATAACTGACATTTTGCTCCAACTCCTTTCCTATACTATGCTTGATCCGAGCAAGGCCTGTCCCTGCCCAGAATCAGCATTGACGCCTGGAAGCGCCGCAAAACCCAGCGGCCATATGCCGCATGCGCCGCGCTTGGCCCCCCAGGGCCCATAAAAATAACTTACTGCGCCACAGCCCACAGCGCCCGGCCGCGCCTGGCGGGCGCCCGCGCATATGTGTGCCTGTCCGCGCCGGGCAGCCGCACTCCTGCCATACGGCGCGGGCCTGCACCAAACACACAAAGCCCCCATCCAAATCCGCGTCCTGGCAGACTCCCCAAAGACGCAATATGCCTCACATGCTCCCCTCTACACATCCGCATCAATGTATTATAGCGGGCACAGAACCGTCTGACGGCATGGCCTGCGCCCCAAGCCGGCATTATTCCCTGCCTTTGCCCTTTCTAGGAATTAACGCAAAAACTGTGCCAAACCGCACACCATGCAAAAACCTATATTATTACACAATTGTACAGTTTTTTGTAGTTTTTATACAATTTTGCACACTTTCTTTAATTCATCCTGAATTATCGTTGAAAAGCCCCCTTTTTCCCAATGGAATCGCCTAGGGAATGGTAAGTTACTTAAACTTATATAATCCAAGATGAATTGCGAAACTGCCAGTCTTGCTCGAATATTCGTACAATTGGCGGTATATTTTTTTTCGGGGGGCAGGGCGGGCACTATCCGGGCAGGGCCTGCGCCATCCTGCTCGGCCGCCAAATCAAGGCGCAAGCCTATACGACATCCGGCCGGGCGCTATCCGGGCGGGCCCCATCCAGGCGGGCGCTATCCGGCCGGGCCCCATCCAGGCAGACGCCATACGGGCAGGGCGGGCGCTATTCTGCGCCGCCGCCGGCCAGGTATTTCTTGATCTTCCTGTATGCGTTTGTCTGGCTGGTGTCGAGTATCTTGGCGATCTCGTAGGAACTCCGTCCGTTTTTCGCCGCCAGCCTGAAGAGCTGGCGCTCCGTCTCGTCCAGGGCGTCCTGCAGCGGCATGATCCTCCTGACTGTCACAGGCGCGATCCCATCGTCATGCACCCAGCCATCGGGGCCGCCGAACATCCCGCCGCCCACACCGCCGTCAGGTATGTCGCTCAGCCTGATCTCGCCGTCGCAGAGTATCACCATGCGCTCCACGAAATATTCAAGCTGGCGGACATTGCCGGGCCACGGCCATTCGGCCATGGCATCCATGAATTCCCCGGACAGGCTGGCCTGCTTCTCGTGCTTTTCGTTGAAAACACGCAGGAAATGCCCTGCGAGCAGGGGGATTTCCTCACGGCGCTCCCTCAGCGGGGCTATATTGATCGGGAAGAGGTTCAGCCGATAATACAGGTCCTCCCTGAACCGGCCGGTGCCTATCAGTTCCGGGAGCGAGCGGTTTGTGGAGGCGATTATCCTCACGTCCACGTCGATCTCCCGGATGCCGCCCACGCGCGTCAGGCGCTTGTCCTGGATCACCTTCAGTAGTTTCGCCTGGAGCTGGGGCGACATGTCGCCGATTTCGTCCAGCAGCAGCGTGCCGCCGTGGGCGATCTCCAGAAGGCCTGGCTTGCCCCCCGCCTTGGCGCCAGTGAAGGCGCCGGTCTCATAGCCGAAGAACTCGGATTCGAACAGGTTTTCGGGGACGCTGCTGCAATTGACCTCCACCAGGCTGCCGTCCCTCCTTGCGCTGTTTTTATGTATGTAGCGGGCGAGGACGCCCTTCCCTGTCCCCGACTCGCCTGTTATCATCACGGTGCAGTCGGTCTCGGCGGCCTTGTCGGCCATCTCCAGCACGGCCTTCATGAGCGTGCCGGACGACACGAAGTCCTCCGGCGCGCATGAAGGCTGAGGGTCCACGCTCTCCCTCTGCATCCTGCCCGCATAGCGTTTCAGCTTCTCGTATTCTTCTATATTCTTGGCGCTCGTGACGACCATCTCAAGCTCCCCGCCCGCGCCGAATATCGGGACCCCGGTCACAAGCCATTGGACGCCGCGGCCGTCCCTGTCCGTCACCTGCTGGAATATGGTAATGTTTTTGCGCTCGTGTATGACCATGGGGGTCACGGCCGGCTTGAAGTGCCCCTGCCGCTCAAGCTCCATGACATCGACGTTCAGATAGCCGTCCTCCCGCACGGCCGCCGTGTCGGCAAAGGCGTCATTGGCGAAAATGGTGACGCCGCCGCTGTCTGTCACATAGATGCTGTCAGCCAGCAGCTTGAGTATCTTCCAGAGCTTCATGTGGTTGTCCGCCAACGCCGAGATCAGGCTGCCCGCCTCGACGGGCGCCTGGCGCAGGTCTACGCTGAAGATCTGGTTGCCGGGGTAGCCGCCCCCGCCGAGCGGGCTGACATCGCGGGCCAGCCCGGACAGGCGGGCTATCAGGCCGCCGTACAGCGCCTCCGCCGCCATCCCCCTTTCGGCTACGCCATAGGGCTCGCCTCTGTCAGTCACCAGCAATACGCCCGCGTCCCCGAAATCCCTCAGATCCACGGGGGCCTCCGCGCTGCACACCTCCGGCGCCGTCAGGCCGGCATCGTCCAGGCAGCCGCCCATGATGCCCGGCCGCTCCGCGATCGCCTTTACCATGTCGTGCTCCGTGATGAGCCGGACGGCCCCGCCCTGCCCTAGGCATGCGGCCACGCGCATCTGCCCGCCTCCCATGCGCGCAAAGGCCTTGAGCGCGTCGGCTACCGGCGCCTCGCCTTCCATAACGGCAATATCCCCCAATGGTTTGGCAATATCCCTGTATAGCATCATACACCTCCTGCGGCCGCCGCCGCAGCTAGATAATACTACCCCCATCCAAAACGTCCCACAGCAGCGCGGCACCCGCCCGCTGCAATGCATATGTATATATCATTTCACATTACTAAGGTTTTGTAAACATTTTTAAGCGCATTAATACAAAAAAATGTAGAAAACTGCGGAAAGTTGCAGAAATTATAGTTGTTTCCGCTGACCCCGAAATCCACGCGATGTTTTTCATCAAGCTTGGAATGAAATTCGCCAGCTAGCTGGAACATGGCGGCTGTATTGACAGGTTTTGGTTGAATCTGCATCGTTTCAGTCTAATACTTGTAATAAATTGCTCAAAAATTGAAGGTTTTATATTTTTTTTTATTATTTTATGCTATAATGTAATTAAATTATTCAATCCATGCCATTCATTGTTTGGATTCTGCCCCAAAACATGGGGGCGGGGCAGGATCAGGATGGCATCAAAAAGGGTAGTGTGGGGGATCCCCCACTGGGAGGAGTATTATTTTATGGAGAAGAGGCACAGTATCAAAACCAAGATCACGGGCATAACTATAGTCAGTTTTCTGGTAGGCATGCTCGTCGTTTTTTTAGCAATGTTCTATTATATGAACACTACTTTCGACATGGTCGCCAAACAGGCCTACAAAACGCAGACCGAGAAATACGCCTATATGGTCCAGCTCATCCCGGACCAGGCGGCGGGCCCCGCTTCGCCGGGGCAAGATGGGAGGGCCGCGCAAGGGGGCGCTTTGAGCGAGGCCTACCTTGACAGCATATACTCATCGCTTTCGCAGACAGATGTCAGCGCCACAGGCTACATGGTGCTCACCGACGATGACGGGAAGCTGCTATACGGGCCGTCACGGGGCGATGTGGGGAAGGACGCCGCAGAGCTTGGCCTGCTTCACGAGCGCCCGGCCGGCGGCGAGCCTGTAGCGTTTTCGCAGACGCACTCAGTCGTCAACGGGAGTAAGAGCCTTGCAATCACTGCCCCTGCCAAACTGGCCGTGCCCGGCTCATATTTCATTACCATGGTCATACCCAACGTCGAGGCTGACGCGGCATATTATACGCTGCTCACATTGCTGGGCGTGACATTCACGCTTGTGGGCGTGGGCATATCGGCGGTCATAAGCCTCAGCGTCGGCAGGATGGTGCGGCCGCTCCGGACAATGACCGGCTACCTCAAGCAGGTCGGCGACACGGGCAGCCTCGACTTCACGGACAGCGAGATGGGGCAGATGAAGGAGATCGGCATGCTCAAGGACGAGATAGGGCAGTCTGTCGCGGCATTCACGAAATTCTTGGAGCATTTCGCGTACTGCGGGCATGTCCTCAAATCCGTCGCGGAGCATGACCTCTCGATCGAGGTCAACAGGCTAGGCAACGACGACACCCTAGGCAACGCGCTGTACGCCATGCTGGAAAACCTTAACGAGATATTCGGGGAAATCACCCTTTCCGCCAGCCAGGTGTCGGCCGGTTCGGAGCAGATAGCGGACGGCGCGCAGACGCTTGCGCATGGCGCCAACGATCAGGCGGATTCCATAGCCCTGCTCTCCGCTTCCATCGCCGAGGTGTCGAATTCCATCGCGGGCGCGGAGGCTTCCGCAGACAACCTTTCTACGCTGGCCAACAGCATAAAGATGAAGGCCGAGCACGGCGAAGAACAGATGACTTCCATGATGGGCGCGGTGCGCGAGATCAGCGAGGCATCCAAGAGCATCAACAGCGTCATCAAGATAATCGACGACATAGCGTTCCAGACCAACATCCTCGCGCTGAACGCGGCCGTGGAGGCGGCCCGCGCGGGGCAGTACGGCAAGGGCTTCGCCGTCGTCGCGGAGGAGGTGCGCAACCTGGCCGCCAAGAGCGCCGAGGCGGCGAAGAACACAAGCGCCCTCATAGAGAACTCGGTCGCGAAAGCCGAGTTCGGCGTAAAGATCGCCAGCGCCACGGACGAATCGCTCAAGGAGATCGTGGAGGGCGTCATCAATTCCAACAGGATAATCGAGGAGATCGCGGCTGGCACGCGCATGCAGTCCGCATCTATCTCGCATATAGACACGAACGTGGAGCAGATCACCCAGGTGGTCCAGGTGAACAGCGCCACTGCCGAGGAGAGCGCGGCTGCCTCTGAGGAACTCAGCGGGCAGTCAGCCATGCTCAGCGAGATGATCGGCAGGTTCAAGACGCGCAGCCCGCGCATCGACATGACATCGCCATTGCCCGGCTCGCCCCGGCAGGCGTTTTCGAACAGGGCGCGCACAGTCCTGCCGCCCATTTCGCGCCATCCGTCCAGCCCGTTCGCCAGCGCGCCCTCCACTTCCGGCGGGACGCGCGGCACCGGCGGCGGGTACGGCGGGATGTCCGGCGGGGCATCTGGCGGGATGTCCGGCGGGATGTCCGGCGGGATGCGCGGCACCGGCAGCGGGGCGTCTAACGGGGCGCACAGCACCGGCAATGGGGCGTCCAGCGGCGCACACGGCACGGGCAGCAGCGCACACGGCCCCTCCGGCGGCATGTCCGGGCAGCCCGGCCCGTCCGGGCCGAACGGCAGCGCGCCCAGCAGCCTCGGCAGCGCAACTGAGAACGCATACGAGAAATATAAGTGGACGCCGGATCTGGAAACGGGCCACGATATGATCGATTCCCAGCACAAGGAACTGATCAAGGCCCTGGCGGACCTTGTGGACGCCTGTTCCACCGGCAAAGGGCGCGCAGTGCTCGAAAGCACCCTTGATTTCCTTGCAGACTACACGGCCAAGCACTTCGGCGACGAGGAAGCCCTCCAGCTGGAGTACAAATATCCCGACTATGCCAACCACAAGAAACTGCACGAAGGCTTCAAGAAGGTCGTGGCCAAGCTCGGCCGCCAGCTGAAGGCGGAGGGGGCGACGATCTCGCTTGTAGGGAACGTAAACACGCAGATCGGCGGCTGGCTGGTCAATCACATAAAACGCGAAGACACAAAGGTGGCGGCGCATCTCCGCAGCATGACATAGGCATTCGCTGGCGGCAGGCTGCGGCCGGCAGGCTGGAAACGGCCGGGGCCGGGTCGGCGGCGGCAAGCAGGCTGGGAACGGCCGGCTGCGACCGGGCTGGCGGCGGCCGGGCCGGCGACGGCAGGCAGGCTGGGAGTGGCCGGCTGCGGCCGGGCCGGCAGGCCGGGAACGGCCAGAGGCTTGTGGGGCTGCCCGCCTTGACGGTGATGGACATGCATTTCGTTGACGCACATTTTACAGACAGTTTCTATTCATCCGACGGCTTTGATTTCTATTTCGGCGGCGCGGGGCTCGGCGTATTCGACATCGAGACGACCGGGCTCGGCCCCGAAAAGAGCAAGATCGTGCTGGGCGGCATACTCACCCCTGAGGCCGGCGGCGTCCGCGTCAGGCAGTTTTTCTCGGAGGGCGCGCACGAGGAGGCCGAGCTCCTTGATCTCTACACCGAAGCCATGGCGGGCGCCGATGTGCTCTTCAGCTACAACGGCGACCGCTTTGACATACCCTTCGTGAACGGGCGGCTCGCGGCGCGGCACAGGCAGCCGGCCTTTTCGGACTGCATCAGCATCGACATGTACAGGGTCGTCCGCTCCTTCTCCGATCTGCGCTCCAGGCTGCCGAACCTGAAACAGAAAACCGTGGAGAACTACCTTGGGCTGTGGGGCAGCCGCGAGGACACCATATCCGGCGCCGACAGCGTAAGCCTGTATTACGAGTACATAGCCACGAAATCCCCGAAACTGCTGGAGTTCATCCTCCTTCACAACTGCGACGATCTCTTGCAGCTGGCACGGCTGCTGGCCATATTCGACAGGCTGGACATACACGAAATCATGTTCAGCACCGGCTTCCCGGTGCTCTCCGGCGGCACCTCCGCGCTCGTTGACGCCATACGCCTGGACCCCGGCGCGCTCAGCTTTTCGGGCCGGTACAGGCCCGCGCCGCCCGACTTCATAGTGTTCGACGAGGCCTTCCGGCTATCCCTGGACAATGAGGCCGGCACCTTCGATATCAGCATCCCCTGCCTCCACGAAAAGGATCTCGTGTTCGTGGATCTCGCGGCCATGGGGCCGGGCTTCAGCGCCCTCGCGGACAGCCCGGACGCCGGAAGCGGCTTCCTCGTGCTCAGGCGCGGGCGCACGACGAACTACAGATCCGTGAACCATCTGGCAAAGCTGGCGCTCCTATATGTAATAGAGCATATCGCGGCCTTTCATTGAGCAATCCGGTTCTTTCATTGAGCATATCCGGGCCTTTCATTGAGCAATCTGGGCCTTTCATTGAGCAATCCGGGCCTTTCATGGAGCATATCCGGGCCTTTCATTGATTTTCTCCTTTTAAGACAGTGGGAGATCTGTTATAATGAAGATATTATAAAAAAACAGTGAAGGGTAAGTCAATATGCGTATACGCTCACGGCTCGACCAGGCTTTCATCGGCGCCTTCCCAGTCCCTTTTGACGATCATTCGAAGATCGTATTTTTCAGTGACGTGCACAGGGGGGATGACAGCCTGTCGGATGAATTCGCCCGCAACAGGCACATCTATTATCATGCGCTGAATTATTACTACCAGAACGATTTTACATATGTGGAGGTCGGCGACGGCGATGAGCTGTGGGAGAACACCCAGTTCCAGCGGATCTACAATTCGCATTCCGTTATATTCGACCTTTTGAAGAAGTTCCACGCGTCGAACCGGCTTCTGATGATATATGGCAACCACAACATGCAGATGAAGAACGAAAGCTACGTGAAATCCAACATGTACACGAGCTACGACGACTACCTTGAGACCGAAAACGACCTGTTCCCTGGGATCCACGTGCATGAGGCCATAGTCCTGAAGCACCGCGCCACGGATCAGGAGATCTTCGTTGTCCATGGGCATCAGGGGGATCTGCTGAACGACCAGCTATGGCGCTTTTCGTACCTGTTCGTCAAATTCCTGTGGAGGTTTTTCCATATAATGGGTTTCCACTACGCGTCCAGCCCGGCCCGCAACAGGGAGAAGCGGCATAGGCTTGAGAAGCATTTCCGCAAATGGAATCTCCGCACAGGCATAAGCATAATATGCGGGCATACCCACAGGCCTAAGTTCCCCTCGCCCGGCGAGCCCGCTTATTTCAATTGCGGCTGCTGCATCCACCCGCGCGGCATCTTCTGCCTTGAGATCATTTACGGCAAGATCTGCCTTGTGTCATGGAGGATGCACAGCAGGCGCGACGGCTCGCTTTTCATCAGGCGCAATGTAGTGAAGGGGCCGGAGCCAGTGGTCAACTTCCGCTCGCCTGATGGCAGCTATAATTTCAATGCGGACTGATGCCGGGGCAATGCCCGGCCCGGCTGCATCGACAGCGTGGCGGCCGGCCGGGCAGGGCGGCGGTCGGGAATGGCGCCCTGCTGGGCTGCATTGGTGACGGGGCGGCGGCCGGGGGCGGCTGCACAGGTGACGGGGCGGCGCCCAGCCCGGCTGCATCGGCAGCGTGGCGGCCGGGGGCGGCTGTGCGCAGTATGACATTGGGCAGGGAATGCCCGGTTGGCGTCTGTGGCGGCGGCGTGGCTGCCGTTCCGCCCACGTACGTATGAAAGGATGTTTTATGAGCGGAGATTTTCAGAAAAACTGCAATGTCGCGGAGATCGCGGCTGAGATCAAGGCCGACAGCTTTTTGATGGCCTCGGTTTCCGGCAGCATGCGCGACGAGGCCCTGCGCAAGATATCAGACGCGCTGGCCGGCGGCAAGGAGGCGATCTTTGCCGCAAACAAGGAGGATATCGATGCCGGGATCCAAAACGGCCTCTCTGAGCCGTTGCTGAAGCGGCTAAAATTCGATCAACAGAAGCTCAATGACTGCATTGACGGGATCGCAGGGCTCATTTCATTGCCGGATCCCCTGTTCCAGAAGATATTCGTGCGTGAGCTCGACGAGGGGCTGACCCTGGAGAAGGTGACGTGCCCCATCGGCGTGATCGGCGTCATATTCGAGTCGCGGCCAGACGCGCTTGTCCAGATCGCGGCGCTCTGCCTCAAGAGCGGCAACTGCGCCATACTCAAGGGCGGCAGCGAAGCCATCAACACCAACCGCGCCCTGTTCAGGCTCATACACGGCGCAGGCCTGGAGGCGGGCATCCCCAAGGGCTTCCTGACCCTTATCGAGACGCGCGCCGACACCCAGGAACTGCTCGGCTGCCACGACTCCATAGACCTGCTCATCCCCAGGGGCTCCAACGAGTTCGTCAGGCATATCATGAACAATTCAAGCATCCCTGTCATGGGGCATTCGGACGGCGTGTGCCATATCTACGCCGACAAGGCCTTCGACTTGGAGAAGGCCATCCCGATAATCCATGACGCCAAGACGCAGTACGTCGCCGCCTGCAATGCGGCCGAGACACTGCTCGTGCACAGGGACGCTGCGGCCAGGCTGCTCCCCCCCCTCTTCGAAAGGCTTGACAGCAGCGGCGTCACCGTGCGCGGCTGCCCGGAGACCCTGGCCATCATACCTGCGGCCGCACCCGCGTCCAGCGACGATTTTGCGGCCGAATACCTGGACTTCATCATATCCGTCAAGATCGTCGGGGGCATTGACGAAGCCATCAGCCATATCAATAGGTTCGGTTCCCACCATACGGACTGCATAATCACTGAGGACGCTGAGGCGGCCGAGCGCTTCATGCTGCTCGTGGATTCCGCCGGCGTCTACCTCAACTGCTCGACGCGCTTCGCTGACGGCTTCCGCTACGGCTTCGGGGCCGAGGTCGGGATAAGCACCGGGAAGCTACACGCGCGCGGGCCGGTCGGCCTTGCCGGCCTAGTCACATACAAATTCAAGCTCTACGGCAGCGGGCAGATCGTCGGGGACTATGCCAGCGGCAAACGCAGTTTCAAGTTTAGGGACATACAGCCCGAACGCCATATTTGATCGGTTTCGCGCAGGGCGCCCCCGCGCAATAGCGGCGGGCATGCGGGGCGGGACGCCGCCCGCAGAAGGCCCACGAGGCATGCGGGGCGGGCGGCGGATCCGGGCGGACGATCTAGGCGGACGGGCAGCATCAGCAAAGGGTGTAGGATATGAGAAATGTTATGGTCTGCGTAACGCAGCAGAAAAACTGCGACAGGCTGATAAAGTACGGGCGGGAGTTCATCGGTGAAGAAACCGGCGAACTGACCATACTGCATGTCGCGCATTCCGATTACAAGTTCCTCGGCCATTCCAAAGAGGGGGAAGCTTTGGAATACCTGTATGAGAAGGCCTTGGAATACGGTGCCGGGTTGACTGTTGTACGATCCGACGATATTATCGGCACATTCGTCAGCCACGTGCGCAAAAATAAGGTCGATTATGTGATAATGGGCGAGTCGCGTGAATCCGCCGCTCATTCGAATGTCATAATGCAGCTGGAATCGAAATTGGCAGGGCTGGCTAACCTGATCATCGTCCCCGCGTAAGCGGGGGGCGGGGGCGGGCGGCCGGCGCGAGTTGGATTGCTCCGGAACGGTCCGGCAGGCAGCATGAACGGCGTCGGCTGGCGGACGGGCGGCGCGAGTTGGCCGGCGGCGTCCAAACACGTACGCGATCCCGGCCACGCATGGGCGCGATCCCAGCCAAACACGTACGCGATCCCGGCCGCGCACGGGCGCGATCCCAGCCAAACACGTACGCGATCCCGGTCGCCGATTCGCTTAACACCCGATTCATTCGCTTATTTGGCCATGTTTCCAATGATTTTCAATATCTGATTCAACTTTTCCCATTTCGTCTTGTAAATTCAGTCATATTATGTTAAAATGGTAATTACATTTAATACTGCATCTGGGCGCATGCGCCAAGCTGTCTCATCAGTCTTGTTGTCATTGGCGCCATTCAGAATAGGTGCGTAATACTGCTCTCCGCGCAAATCTTAGCCATGTTTTGACCGAGGGGCAGTATAATGTCGCGGCATATTATGGCCGCGTAGGGGGGATATCCGGTGAGCCGTACTTTCGGGTCACTATATTCCATGTTTGTTATTTTATTTAATTTCATTGGTATTGGAGGTTATAAATGCGTTTATTGACAAGATCTGACTTTGATGGTTTGGCTTGCGCTGCCCTTTTAAAGGATTTGGGCGTCATCGACAGTTGGAAATTTGTTCATCCAAAGGATCTTCAGGACGGCCTGGTCGATGTGACCAATAACGATGTGCTTGCAAATGTTCCCTATGTCCATGGGGCGAAACTTTGGTTTGACCATCATTCCAGCGAGGCCGAGCGCCTCGGTTCCGAGATCGTGTTCGAGGGCGACAGCCGGCTGGCGGACAGCGCCGCCGATGTCATCTACCATTATTATGGCGGCGATGGTATGATGCCCCACTTCAGGCCCATGGTCGATGCGGTCAACAAGGTGGATTCGGCGAAGCTTAAAAGCGAAGAAATATTGAGCCCCGCAGGCTGGGTGCTGCTTGGCTTCATCATGGACCCCCGGACAGGGCTCGGACGTTTCCGCAACTTCAGGATAAGCAATTACGAGCTTATGGAAAATCTCATCGACGCCTGCTGCACTCAGGACATTGACGAAATACTTGCCAACCCTGACGTGCGCGAGCGTGTCGATCTTTATTTCGAGCAGGATGCCCTGTTCCGCAAGATGCTTGCCGCGCATACCCGCGTTGTGGGCAACGCGATAGTCACCGACCTGCGCGGCGTCGATACGATCTATTCTGGCAACCGCTTCCTCGTCTACAGCCTTTATCCCAAACAGAATATCTCGCTTTGGATAGTGGATGGGCGCAATAAGCAGAACTGCCCCATAGCCGTAGGCCACAGCGTCCTGAACCGCACATCGAATACCAATGTCGGCGCGCTGATGCTCAAATACGGCGGCGGCGGTCACCCCCAGGTGGGGACATGCCAGGTCGCCTATGACGACGCCGACCGTGTCATCGAGGAACTGCTGGCGAAGATAAACAGCGACGGCTGATGCACGCATGGCCGCAGCCGGCAGGCAAAGCGCAGGCCGGCGCGGCGGCAGACAGCGCACAACTGAAGCGCAGGCCGGCGCGGCAGCACACGGGCGGCAGGCAGCGCAAGCCGGCGCGGCGGCACACGGGCGGCAGACAGCACATGCCGGCGCGGCGGCACACGGGCGGCAGACAGCACATACCGGCGCGGCGGCACACGGGCGGCAGACAGCGCACAACTGACGCGCATGCCGGCACGGCAGATCCTTGTTTCGGCCACCCATACGACTGCCTCCACGCACAGCTGACGCGCATGCGGGCGCGAAACGCACACAGCTTACGCGCACACGGGCGCTTGGCAGGAAGCCCAGGCTTCACACAGCCGACGCGCGCACAAGCGGTGGGCTAGATCACCAACCGACTTCCGCGAAGAGGGCCAGCGCATCCCTGATATGCTCGCCGACACACTTGGCGCCGGGCGCGATCTCCGGCAGCAGGTATTCGGCGATATAGTCATGCCCTGCTTCCTCGTCCCAGAACTTGCAGCCCTGCAATGTCCGCAGCATGTCTTTGACTTCCCCTTGCCCGCAATACTTCCGCGCGAGGACATAGCCGCCTTCCACCAGATCCCCTTCTATGCGGTAGCCTTCCCGGCACATTATCCCATTGTAGACCTCCGGGTGCCTGTACTTTATTATCATAAAATACAGGTATATCGTGAGGCGCAGCAGGAGCCTGGGTTTCAGCGGATCGCGCCCCACCTTGTTCATGGAATAGAAAATGATGAAATTCGTCGTGAGCTTTTCGATATCCCGGATGTGCAGATCGAAATATTCATACATTTTCGCCATGTGCTTGGTGAAATGCACCTCCTTGAGGCCATCGCTATTGTTAATGGACTTGTACAGCATGCTGTCCACATATTTGCCCGTGTCCGGCAGCGGCATTTTGAAGCTGATATTAAAAAAACGGCGCAGGTAGCCCCACGCGTCAGTGTCAAAGCCGTATACGGTTTTTACCAGGTGCGTCAGCTGCGCGATGTCCATGGCGAATACGAATACCACCCCTGGGACCTGCATGTAATGCCGTATCAGCTCCAGCGTGGAGACAGCGAAGTTCGGGCGGCAGCGGTCCAGCTCGTCCACGAAGACCAGCAGCTTCCCATTGTGCGGCACCAGCCTTTCAAGTGACTTGGCAAAATTCTCGCATGCCTGGTTTATCTTCCTGAAGCCTTCGAAATAGGCGTGCCCGTCACCCGGCGCGTGCGCCGCCATGAGTTTGCGCAAGTTGCTTTCGTTTATGTCAAGCGCCTGCGCAAGCTCGATGCTCGCCCTGCGGAACGCCTCGACCCTCGCCCCCTCGTCTATGCCCTGGAGTTCGTAGACCAGGGGCCTGAATGCGTCTTCGAAGTAGTTGTTCTGCCACGCATTGTAGTATACCAGCTTGTAATTCCTGTATTTGACCGATTCTTTGATATAGTTCGCCCACATGCATATGAGGCTGGTCTTGCCGGTCCCCCATGGCGAGTCGATGCTTATCGCCAGCGCATCGCTGTCGCTGAATATCTCCTCGCCCCATTCGCTGATCAGTTTTGTTATGCTTTCTACAAACGGCTTCCTGTTAAAGACATCGTCCCTCTCGAATGTCACCTGTGAATATATCCACTTGCCCATATCGCTCCCCCCAATGCTCCACTTTTGGGCACGTGCTTCCTGCCAGTTCCGCTGCCGATCGCCTCACAGCCAGCCCGCGTCACCCGCCGGCGGCGCCCCTATCCCGCCGCCGGATTCGCGAACCGTATAATGGTCATAATTATCAACCAGTATACAACTGTTATAATTATTATACAACTGATAGCCACGATTAACAATCTTTTTTTCCTGTGGGGGGGCAGCTGCGGGCGTGGGGCAGCCAGCGGGCTGTGGGCGTGGCACGGCCCGAAACGTTGGGCGAGGATAGGCAGCGGGCGCGTTGCCCCTGCGGGCGTGGGGCGGCCCAGCGGCCAACGCACATTCACTCCCCACGCCTGCCAAACATATCCATCGGTTCCCGTTTGAGATTCCCTAGCACGCCTGCTATCTGCATGGCAGCGGCGGCGGCCAATATGGCGCAGCCTGCCGCGACGCTCACCGCAACCCCTGACGCGGGGGCCGCCACATCCGCCCCGAAGCCCTCGAAGCCCTGCGCCGCCCCGTTGCTGAACTCCGTATTGAAGGCCGTCTCCTGGCCGGACGCTATGGCGGCGCCTATGAGGCGCCCCGTCGCCGCAGCGGCGCAGGCGGTGCCGATCATGACCCCTGGGACCGTAACTAGCGCCATGCCCGCAAGCAGCGACAGCGCGCACTGGCCCTTCGTGAGCCCCAAGGACCGCTCTGTGGCGGTGCGCCCCGTCTGCTTTGTGATAAACAGGTGCGTGAAAAACGCCAGCACCAGCAGCGCCGCCGCCAGGCCCGAGGCCGTCAAGGCCCACGATATCCCCATCAGGGCGTCAAGGCCCTTCCGCAGCAGCGAGTAGCCCCTGTCGTAGAAGGTGATCTCAATGCCTGGGACGCTATGCCTGCCCCACGCCTCCATGTACTCTTCGATCATGCCGTTGGGGATCTCGAACACCGTGTTCCAGGCCCGCATCGCGCTGCCGTCGATGATGTTGCCTGCGTCGCTGTTTTCCACTGACGCCGCCGGTATGACGAAGCCTTCCCGCGGCACGCCATGCCTCCCCGCCTCGCTGCTCGAATATGTCCCCACGATCATGTATTCCGCCTCTTCGAAGGCGCCGAAGCGCCTTCCGCTATTGTCCAACAGACGAACCGTGCCAGAGTAATCCCTATATGCGTACTCATTTTTCGCCGGCTGCGCGTAATTCGCCGACAACAGGGAGAGCCGCACCGCCGTGCCGGGCGCAAGCCCGTTCCTCCTTGCCAGCTCCGCCCCGACGAGGCATACCCTGGCGCCGCTGTCGTATTCCTCATCCGTTATGTCCCTGCCTTCCATGACCGCCGCGTCGCCGGAAAAGAAGCCCAGCAGCGTATGCGTCCTGTCCGTGGGCAGGACGGCCAGCGTCCGGCCGGTCTCGGCCAGCGCGTCGGCCAATTCCAGCCAGCTTATGCCTTGCCCTGTTTCATAAAACCCCGGCGTGACGGCATCCCATGGCTTGCGCGTGCCCAAAGCCCCTCCGGCGCGCCCCCATCGCTATACATATCCTTGGCCTGCGATGATGCCGTGGCATCATGCTCTATCTGGTACTCCGCATCCCCCTGCTTCCAGTCGCCTATGTGCGAAGTGTATTCCAAAGCATAGTACGACAGCCTCATGACATAGCTTTTGCCCGCTTCCATGCCTGCCCTCACTCATAGACATACAGATATGCGGGCGCACGCTGTTTTTCCATGCCTAATCTACAAGTTTCCGCGCGTCTGCGGAAAAAATGGCGTATCAATCGGCCGCCAAGACGGCCAGCACGCTGAATCTGCCCAATATGTAGATGGCGGCCCATACGCCCGCCAGGTAGCTTGCCATGAACACTGCGGCGATCAATGCCGTGCCGCCTGGCGAGAGCTGGGAAAATGGGAGGGAGGCGGCAGCCCCGGCCATGCAGCCGGCCATGGACAGAAGCGCGCCCTC
>JAIRSA010000119.1 GCA_031255695.1 Eubacteriales Family XIII. Incertae Sedis bacterium
TAGTGCTCAAGGGCGACCTGGCCGGCTCGCCCAAAAGCAACATCGCCATGCTGCTCATCGGCACCGCCCTTGCCAGCTGGGTGGGCACCACCGGCGCCAGCATGCTGCTGATCAGGCCCATGCTGCGTGCCAACAGCTGGAGGGAGAAAAAATCCCATGTCGTGATCTTCTTCATCTTCCTGGTCTCGAATATCGGGGGCTGCCTGACGCCTGTCGGCGACCCGCCCCTGTTCCTTGGTTTCCTGCGCGGCGTCCCGTTTTTCTGGACAATGCGCCTACTGCCGCTGCTGCTGCTCAACACCGCCCTGCTGATCGCCGTCTTCTTCATCATAGACAATCGCCTCTATAAGAAGGAGATAGCCGCCGGAAGGAAGAAGAGCGAAGGCGGCCCTCCCGCCCCACTGAAGGCCGAGGGGCTCCACAACCTCATATTCCTCGCGGTGATCGTGGGCAGCGTGATACTGAGCGGCCTCATCGCCACAAGCCTGGGCGAGGGCGTCGGCCTGACGATCTACCCCGGCGTCGTGATGCCCTACGGCAACATCGTGCAGATGGCCCTCATCATACTGGCCGGCCTCCTGTCCGTCAAGACGACGAAGAAAGAGCTGCATGAGGCCAACTTCTTCACGTGGGGCCCGATAAAGGAGGTCGCGTCCCTGTTCATCGGGATCTTCATCACCATGATACCGGCGCTCGCCATACTGAACGTCAAGGGCGCCGAGCTTGGGCTTTCGCAGCCCTGGCAGTTCTTCTGGGTCACGGGCGCTCTCTCAAGCTTCCTTGACAATGCCCCGACATACCTCGTGTTCCTGACGACCGCCGGCGCGCTCGGCGCGGCCGAAGGCGTGGCCAGCACCGTAGGCGTGATCGCGCCGCAGATACTGCTCGCGGTCTCGGCAGGCGCGGTCTTCATGGGCGCCAACACATACATCGGCAACGCGCCCAACTTCATGGTGAGGTCCATCGCCGAGGAGAACCGCGTGAAGATGCCCAGCTTCTTCGGCTACATGGGCTGGTCGCTATGCTTCCTCATCCCTGTATTCCTTATCGATATGGTGATATTTTTCTGATTCGGGTTTTTGATTCGGGTCTGATACTGTTCTCCGATTAAAAACGTGACATCTTTGCGGCTGATTCGCCCCCCTGCGTTGTTGCAAAGCCTCGCCGAACCTCCGGGTTCGCCTGCGTTTTGCGCCTAGCAGGGCGGCAAATCATCACGCAAATCTTATCTACGTTCTAATCGGAGAACAGTATAATCCCTGGTCTTTCATAGGACATCCCGGACCTCGCTTTCTACAATATTCAGCATTCTCCGCCCAATCCCCACACCCGCTATTCTTCCAGTAATTGGAATCATTTTGAAAGTATTTTGTATTGATATTTTTTGGCTTTTATGCTACAATAAGGCATTATCAGTTCTACGGCATGTTCGAAAATCCCCGCCGCGATTCTTCGCCGGAATGCCTCGCCTTGCTGCCGATGCGGCTGGATTTTACGGCAGGGGCAGGACGGCTGTTGGGAGATTGTTAGATGACGAAATCCACTGAAATCACTGACAAAACGATGCCGCCGCGCAGGCTGGCAAAGAATATCCGCTATCCGGCGTATCAGTTATTCGCGATCGCGCCCGTACGCAAGGAAAGCCCTGAGATCGTGCTGGCCGCCGCGATACGCGAGGCCATGGAGTGGCTGGACGAGCGTTTCCGCGATTTCGGCGGCCTGCACAGGCTTGTGGGCGTACAGAAGCTTGGGGGCCTGCTGCCGCCTGGCGGCCTGCCGCAGGTGGGCGCGGCGCCTGACGGCGGCCAGGCCCATGGCGGGCGCCAAGGCCTTGGCCTGTCCGGGCTGTCTTCCTTTATAATAAACGAAGGGTATAGGGCCGAGGTGTCATGGCTGCCCGCCCATACCAGCTGGTCGCTCCAGCTGTCCGAGCCGGACATGGGCGCGGCTGGCGCCGATGAGCCCGTCCCAGGGCGGCTGATCGAGTCCAACGCCGCTTTCCGCATATTTTCCGGCCGTGTCGAATGCGGGTTCCGCGTCGTGATAAGCGAGCCGAAGAAGACACATTCCGCATATAGCGATCATCTGATCGCATTGATCAGGCGGCTTGCCGAAAACCCGCATATCGGCCTTGTACATGGGCTGCCTATACAGGGCACGCCCCATGTCGCCGACACTGCGGCCACGCTTAAAAAGATAGTGCGTTGGCTGCGCGACAAGGAGCGCATGATGCCGGCCGTCATATCCATGGAGCATTTCACGGCAGACGCCGTGCTGGCCGCGCCGGGCGGCATTGTGGCTCACGCATTGCCCCAGGCGCAGGAGATCATCATCCCGCACATTGCCGACCTGGCGCTGAAGGGTTCGGCGGAACTGCCCGAAGAGTACATGGACCGCATGGCGAAGCGCGCGTCCGGCGACAACGCGGGCGGCAGGCTGCCCGCGCACATGTACAGAGGGGGCTTGGCGCCGAAGGCGCTGGCAGGGGCCGCGCCTGGCGTTGCGCCAGAGGCGATGGCAGTGCCTTTGCCGGGCGTTGCGCCGATGGCGATGCCAGGCGTTGCGCCGATGGCGATGCCAGGGGCAGTGCCAGGCATTGCGGCAGTGCCGGTGGCGGTGCCAGGCATGGCATCGGGTATGGCGCCGGGCGCGGCGGCTGCCGGCAAACGCGGGTACCTGCTGGATCTGGGCGGCATTGCCATGAACAAAAGCGGGTACGCGCAGTTCATCCACGTGCCATTCGAGCTGCAGGACGCATTCCAGAAGCTGTCCGGGCAGAACTGCGAATGCGGCGGGACCATATTTTGGCCGCCCGCCGACTTAGGCGGGATTGTGAGGCGCTATTCGGCCGAACAGGCGAGGGAGGGCGCCCGGCTTGTGCTCTCGCAGCTTGAAAGCCTGGTGCAGTCATATGCGTCAGCAAAACGCTATAGTTTTGGGAATGTGTGGTTCATGCCGGAGGCCAAGCAGGCCGAGCAGGAAATGCTGGGGCGCACCAATGAGCTTGCCCTGGAGCTTGAGCGGGCCACGTCCGAGAAGGAGCGTGCGCTGGAACTGCGGCTGCAGGAGGCACTGCTTGAGCATGACGGGCTGCTAAAGAACGCCGAGAAGAAGGTGGAGCGCCTGCAGGAAGAGATCAGCGCGCTGATCGGCGACAAGTACGAAGCCCAGCGCAGGTTCAGCCTGGCCCTAGACGAGAAGGAGCAGGCGCTGAATCTGAAGGATTCTGAAATAAAGCGGCTGAAGGCCATGCTCGACAGGCCGAAAGAGCCGAGGGATGTCGCCGCGTGGGTTGGCAGGCATTTCCGTGGCAAGCTGATATTCCATCCCAAGGCCGCCGATCTGATGAAGAAGCTTACGGCCGGCGACACAGACGTGCCGCTGATCTGCGACGCGCTTGAATTCCTGGCGACGGACTACCGCAACGAAATGCTGGGGATGATCAGCGAGGACGAGATGCGCTCGCTGTGCATGCAGAAATACAACCGCCCATTTGAGGTCACGCCCGTGCGCGGCGTGGCGATAGACAAATGGCCCGGCGAATACAAGATCAAATACAATATCGGCCATGTCGGAAAGCCGGTCGAGACGCCTTTGGACATACACCTGCGCGTTGGCAACGATTCCGGCAACCTGCTGAGGGTCTACTTCCTTTACGACAAAGAAAACAAGCTGATCGTTGTGGGTTCCCTGCCCAAACACCTGAGCACCGAGAGCTATTAATAAAAGGCCAGCCGCCTTCGCTTGGCGTCATGTGAAACCCACGCAGGCACCGAAAGCTAATGAAGGTCTCCCCGCAGCAGAAACTGCGGGGTATCAACCCACTCGCTCCGCTCGGCCCAAGTAAGCAGCAGGGCTGCGGGGAATTAGACCCTAAGTGATTAAATAGGGGCCCGTAGGGCCTGCCTCAGTATGCCCTCCACATCGCTCTCTGCCAGCTTGCAAGGATTGAGCGCAAGCAGCCTGAAGGGCATTGTCGCGTCAATGATGCCTTGGAAATCCTTTTCTTCTATGCCGATATCGCCCAGCGAGCGCGGGACCTTTATGTCCATGCGCAGCTCGGCGACCGCATCGACTGACAGGCGCGCCGCGTCCCTCGCGGGCAGCCCGCCGGTGTCCTTGCCGAGGGCGCGCGCTATATCGCCGAATTTCTTGAAGTTGCCCGGCAAGTTGCGCTTCATGGCGTAGGGGAGCATCACGCCGTTTGCTATGCCGTGCGGCGTGTGGTGTATGCCGCCCATGGCCTGGGCTATGCCGTGGACCACCCCAAGCCCGCCGTTCATGAAGGCCACGCCGGCGATCAGGCTTGCAACGGCCATGTTCGCGCGCGCTTCCATGTTGCCCCCGTCAGCCACGGCAATGCGAAGGTTCTCGCCTATCATCCGCATCGCGTATATGCCCATGGCATCGCTGATCGGGTTCGCGTTCAGCGACACATATGACTCTATAGCGTGGGTCAGCGCGTCCATGCCGGTCGATGCCGTCACTAGCGCCGGGGTATCGGCCTGCAGCTGCGGGTCAATCAGGGCGGCTTTGGGTATGACGTAGTCATGCGTCACCGAAAGCTTTATCCTGTTCTTCGTGTCCGTTATGACCGAAGCTGCCGTAACCTCGCTGCCCGTGCCCGCAGTCGTGGGTATGGCAATGAGCGGGACCGACGGCTTGGCGACAGTCTTTGTGCCGCCGAACAGATAGTCGGCCACAGAGCCGCCGTTCGTGCTCAGCATAGCGGCCGCCTTGGCCAGATCTATGGGGCTGCCGCCGCCCAGCGCCACGATCATGTTGGCGCCGCTTTCGGCGAATATCCGGGTCACTGCGTCCACGGCCTCGATGGGTGGATCCGGGACCGAGCCTGCGTACACCTCGTACTCGGTGCCGGCGCTGCCAAGCGCCTCCCTGACCGCCGCCATGGCGGAGGACTTGGCCACGTTGGGCCCGGTAATGATGAACAGCTTCTTGCCGCCCAGCCCCTTGCAAATCTCCGGCAGTTTCCGCACCGCGCCAACGCCGAAATGGACACGGGTGGGCATTTTGAAAACAAAATCCTTCATACTCTCTCTCCATTAACCAATGCGAAACCACAAGCCCCGCCGCCTCAGCGTTATCACGCTTCGCCATATCAGCCATATCATAAGGGCGGTGATTCCAGCCCCTTGAACATTGACATTTTCTTTATTGCCGTTTTTACACTGTGCGCTTCACGATGTCTTTCAGTAGCTCTTCGAGCGTCTCGGCGTCGGTCATCGGGTTCATCAGCGACACCCGCAGGTAAAATCTGCCGCGGATCGTCGTGCTCACGATGTAGAACAGGCCTTCTTCCAAGAGTTCTTCGTATATCCGCTTGTTCAATCTGTCGTCCCCATCCTCGCCCGCGCCCGACAGGCACCTGAAGCAGACGATATTGCAGCTCGGCTCGACGGCGAGTTCCATGCCCGCCTGCCCCTTCACCATATCTGCAAAGCTCCGCCCCAGATCGTAGAGCTTGTCGACATGCTGCCGGTAAATCTCCTCGCCGTACACGCGCATTATCGCGTATGCGTGGAGCACACTGATCGGCTTCGTGCATTCCAGCGTATGTTTGGCGGAATCATACCAGGCCCCCGCCCCGCCGGCCTGCCACAGATAGTCCGCCTTGGGCGAAAACGCGTTCGCGCCCCTGTTGCGCGCATTGAATATCACGGCGGTCGAGATCGACGGGACGAGCATCATCTTATGGAAATCCAGGACCAATGAGTCCGAATGCTCTATGCCGTCCAGGTAATGTCTGTACTTGTCGGAGAATACCGCCACGCCGCCGTGGGCGCCGTCGACGTGGAACCATATCCCGTGGGTCCGGGCAAAATCCGCTATGGCGGCCAAGTCGTCATAGGCGCCGACGGAGGTCGTGCATGCGCAGCCGACTACGCAGAATACGAGCTTGCCGGCGGAAACGGCTTCGCTGTAGATGCCTTCGAGCAGGTCTGTGCGGATGCGGAAGGACTCATCCGATGGCACCTTTACGATGTTCTCCCTTGAGACGCCCAGTATGGAGGCGGCACGCTCGACGCTGTAATGCGCCTCTTCCGACACCATGATCGCCAGGCGGCTATAGTCCTTGCTGTCAATGCCCGAAGACGAGCGCGCCTTCAAAAGCGCGGTCAGATTGCCGAGCGAGCCGCCCGATGTCACGAAGCCCTCGGAATCGCCGTCATATCCGAACTTGCCCGCGAGATGCTCGATAATGACCTTTTCCATGGTGTTCCCAACCATCGCGAGTTCGTACACGGTCGTGCTGTTGTTCATATAGCCGATCGCGGCGGAGGTCAGGGCCGTCAATGGCAGCGGCACGGAAATCTGGTGCCCCAAATACCCCCTGCTGTGGACGTTTATAGAACGCGAAAACACCTTGGACCAAAAATCCTGCAAATCCATCGGCTCTTTCGACTTGAAATCCTCTCGCCAAAAGCCCAGCTGCTCCTCCGGCGGGATCCTGCCAATCGTTTTTTGGAGGCCTTCCGAATGCGACATTTTAAGATGATCGGCGATAAGATCGACCAGCTTATGCGCCTCTTCCCTGAACGTTTCGTGCGAATTCGCTTCGAAAATCAAATTTTCTGTTCCCTTCATGGCGTAATCTTTATCTCCCTTCTTATGCTAATATATAGTATATGCCAATACGCGATGCAGGCCGCCGCAAGCCCCGCCTCGCCCAAATATTTCCAGTATTCATGCAAGTCATCCATTTCCCATGCGAAAACAGTCTATCATATTTTTATACTGACCGCCATTGTTTTGTGCGCGAAGGGCATGCGGGGGCGGGCAGCGGGGCGGCGGCCCCTGTTGCCGCCTATGCGCCAGCCGGCAGGTTGGCAGGCGGCGCAAGCGGGGCGGCGGGCAGCCCTGCGCCAGCCGGTTGCGCCAGCGGGGCGGCAGGCAGCGAAAAAAAATATCGAAATATACTTGACAGTCGTACTAATATGATATATGCTATTATATGTCAAGCGTAGTCTAACCGTTTTTGAATATATTATCATAATGTTCTCTGACTGACTTGGAGGCAATATGGAGAACAGCATAAGGAGCATCAGTATGGAACCAAAATTATCATCGGATCTATTGCGCGGCCACACCGACACCATCGTGCTCGGAAGCCTGCTAAAGCAGGATCGCTACGGCTTCGAGATCTACAACCGGATTTTGGGGCGCACGGGCGAGCAGTATGAGCTGAAGGAAACCACGCTGTATTCCAGCTACAAGAGGCTGGAGCGCGACGGCTACATCACTTCGTACTGGGGCGACGAGACGCAAGGGGCGCGGCGCAAATATTACCGGATCACGGAAACGGGGCGCGGGCTGTACGCGCAGAACAAGATCGATCTTGAATTCACGCAGAGGATCATACGCGATCTACTTAAGGAGGACGAGGAATGAACACTAGGCAACAGATTGAGGCGCTGTTTTCCGGCTACGAAAAGTCGACGGAGCTCGCGGATTTCATGGAAGAGCTGGAGAGCAACCTGAACGACAGGGTAGCTTTCCTGAAGCAGAAGGGGCTTGGCGGGCAGGAGGCCTTGGACAAGGCGCTGGCGGAGCTCGGGGATGTGTCGGCATTGGCGGACGAACTGAGTTTGAAGAGGAAGCAGGAGGTGATTTCGGAGATGTATATGAAGACGCGGAATTACATAAGCCCGCCGCGCATGGCGCTCTATGTGGCCCTCGGCGCCCTGATCGGCTTCGGCGCCATCGTTGGCGGGGTCATCGCCTTCGGCCCGGCGCAGGGCTATGATATCGCCCCCGCAATCCTCGGCACGCTGATGATCTTCTGCGGGGGCGGCATATTGGGGCTGATATTCCTTGGCCTGACCCAGGAGACGGCGTCCAAAATGGCGATGCCATGGAAACGCGCCCTATGGTATCTCCTGGCCGCAGCGCTTGTGATCTTCGGGCTCAGCGTGACCGCCATGGTCTATGTCAATTATATCTATTTCGATCTGGCGGAAGCGCCATATCTGTCCGAGACCTTAGCCACGCTGATACCGTTCTTCCTTCCCGGCGCGGCGCTTGGCATATTCCTGATATTGACGGAGAAGGATCTCAGCAAGCCTTGGGTGGCGAAACTGCGGAAGGAGGCGCTCGAGTCCGCACACGAGCGTTTCGGCAGCCCCGTGCAGCAGGAACGTTTCGGGCTTATATGCGGCGCGATCTGGATTGCCGCCATAGCCGCTTTCATTTTGCTGTCAATAACCGTAGGCTTCAAGTTTTCCTGGCTGGCCTTCGTGGCTGCCCTTGTGGCGCAGCTCCTCGTGCAGGCCGCGTTCAGCAAAGATGCGGCGGGCGGCGCGAAGGACGGCGTGGCCCGAAAGCAGGCGCAATAATGGGATTTTTCGATATGGTTTATGAGATCGTGGGCACTATACCCTATGGCAAGGTGCTTTCGTATGGGCAGATCGCGCAGATGCTTGGGCGGCCCCGCGCGGCGCGGGAGGTCGGCAGGGCGATGCGGTATTGCCCTGATCACCTGCCTTGGCAGCGCGT
>JAIRSA010000184.1 GCA_031255695.1 Eubacteriales Family XIII. Incertae Sedis bacterium
GGCTGCAAGCTCCGTAATGCCGGCCGCAGTGGCCACAGACTGCGTATATGTCCCCAAGTTCGTCTTCAGGATGTACCTTGCGCTCTGCAGGTCAGATATATTCTCCCAGTCTGTCACGATCTGGAGGTCATATCTGCCACTGTAGTTGCTGTTGACAAACACGCTGGCCGCGACATAGCTGGAGTTCGATACCGGCGTGACAGCCCAGACCTGCCCGTTGCCCTTGTCAAGGAATATACTCTTAAGGGTAAGTGGGTTTTCGCTAACCAATATCACCCTGCTGGCCTTCTCCACCGGCACGCCATCCTTGTCCTTCAGGACGGCCGTCAGTATAAAGGCGCCGCCCGACGTGCCGACATTCTCTATGGAGACATCGTTCACGCGGTACCACGGCCCTCTGAACGCCGCGTCTATGCCGATTATTGGCATGTACGTGGGGCTTGCGGATTCGCCGTTCTTGAGCATATGCGGCACGCCCGCCAGATCCGTTGCGCTTATCTCGATCGTGTAGCCTTCGAGGGCCACGGTCTCGCCCATGATGTTAAAGGGCTTGCTGTTCCCTGCATCGATCCCGATCTCCGCAGGGGCGTCGATGCTGATCTCGCTCAGGAGCACCAGCGCAGCCCCACGATCCAGCAGGGCGGATCCGTTTCTCAGTTCAGCCTCTATGTTGAAGTACTCGTCTGTGAACGCCTCACCGGCGCGGATCCAGAATATGAGTTTGTGGTCCTCGTATGCCGCAAGATCTGACGTCAGCGTGAGGCTGTTGCCGTTTACGGTGCCCGCCGTCTGCGTTCCGTCCAGTATTTCCACGCCGTCAGGCACCGTGGCCTTTATCTCCGCGCCTGTCACGGCCACGTCGCTATCGTATTTCAGCGCCACCTCGATATTCTTGCCGCGCTGTGTGTATGACGGCGAAGCATAGACGGAGATGTCGGCGCCTGTACTTGTGTCGGGCAGCTTTTTGAGCTTGATGTCGCCCAGATCGATATAGCCGTTCTGGATCATAGACCGCACGCTCTCCGAGGAAAGCGGGCTGACGTTGAAGCCGCCGCTCTGGTAGCCTTCCTTTTTCAGCATGAAGCCATACGACTCCCAGCCCCAGTGGTTGTCAAAGTCGAATTGGAATCCGCCCAGCGCGCCGCTTGTGGCCCAGTTCACGCCGTCCCAGTTTGCGACCGCCCCTTCTACAGGGTTGTTGCTGTCATCGACTGCCCTGCCGCGGAAGACATAGCCTCCGTTATGTGTCTTGCCGAGCGTGATCTCGGCGTACTGATCCGGGTATATCAGGCAGCGCCCGCCCTGGAGCACCTTCCCGTTCACGGCCTCTATAGGCGATCCGTAGGCTATATTCCCGCCTATCAGGAAGCCGAGCTCGGCCAACCTGTTCGAATATGCGAAATCGCGGCATTCGAATCTACCCAGCCCGATCGCCGTGATCGTGCCTATCTTTTCATTGTAGCAGTTGTACAGATCGAACTCCGCGCCAGCGGGCACATATGTCAGCACGCCGTCGTCGTCCAAGTACTTGAGCTCGCCCGTGAGGTTATACTGCTCTATCGTGCTGACCTCCACACGCACGGACCGGATGCCGAGTTTAGACTCTACATTGTAATAGGCTACATTTGTGAAGTCGTGCTCGCTCACCCCGGACACCTCTACCGCAGGATTTGTAGTCACCCAATCCTCCCACGTCGCCACCGCGCCGTCCGCGAGGGTGAATTCAGGCTTGAGCGCGGTGATGGCGCTGCCTGACGGCAGATCAACCCTAATGCTGCTCGTCCCGCCGTAATACCAGTCATCTACATAATCCCCGTCGCGGCTGATAACCCCGTCTACGCCGTTTATGGAGAATGTCTTGAAATCGCCATAGTCCTCGACCTCAAACTTGGCGAGCGTCCCGGCCTCAACGCGCATGGGCTCTACGCCGCCGCCCAGTTCTACGAGGTAGTACAGTTCCAGCGAATATTCGCCAGGCTTAAAGATAATGCCGGGGAATGGGGTGTAGACAGTGTCGCCCGTTATCTCCTGCACGCTGGCCGCAGCGCCGCTGCTGTCCACGATCGCAAGCTGCAGCTCAGTGCCTGCGCTTGTCCCTGCCAGCACGGCCGCCTTTGTGGCGAGCTGCACATCCAGCCAGTACATGCTGCTTGGTTCCACATATTCCGGCCATACGAACGGCGGCATCGCCCCAGGGCCGCCAACCGTCCCATCGTCGATCGCCGCGTTTATTTCCCAGGCCTCGTTCCGTTTCATGCTGCTTGACAGCCGCAGGCCTGTAATGGCATCCCCATCGTAGGCCAGCCTGGGGAGATACGGTGTCACATCAAACTGTGCGGCAAGAGCATCCATAGTGGTATAAATCTCAAAACTCTGCCTGCCGGACGTGCAGTCCAGCGCGTCAGCCGATGTCAGCGGGCTTAGCCCGCCCGCACTTACATAGTGCTCATCCCTGACTTCGAACTGATGGTAGATCTCTGAAAGGTCCCACTGGCCCGCAGGGGTCCAGTCCATGTTGTAGGCCGGCAGCAGCGGCGCGCGCAAATCTTGGTCGGACCCGCTATGGCCATAATCGCCGACATAATATGCCCTGTAGGGGACGGCCACTGGGGTGCCGCCATCGCCAGTCAGGATGAAATCCTGCAGATAATACGGCGCCGGCCCGTACCCGTATGGGTCATATGCGTCGGGGTCAAACGCCGCAGGCGCAAAGCCTGCATCCGCGAAGGCCGGCACCGCGGGCGCCAGCAGCATCATCAGCGCCAACAATAACGATATAGCGCTCCTTTTCCTCTTTTGCATCAGTTTATACCTCCTTAAAACAAAATCCAATAGCAAACACAATTGATAAAATTCAACTATCTAAATAGTCCGTCGTGGAGCCCAACATATCCCCGTCCATGCGAGTATATAATTAATGCTAGCGCACATTTTGTGCGAAATCAAGTTAAATTATGAATATTAAGAATTACTTTCACGTTCGCCACAATCCCGACACATTTCCTACACATTCCCATTATAATTCAAATTTCCGCCTACTTATTCGATTATCGGTATAGTTCGCGCCCCTTCCCTCCGCCACATCGAAAATGGCTGTTTCAAAAATGTCTCAGAAATGGGGCGGCCGGGCACGGCAGCATTGCCTTTGTGCCCGTGGCATGGTACAATGGTAGCAGTGCAGCGGGGCCGGCCGTGCCCCGCATCCGTACGTGACACTATGGAGGCCGAAATGAGGGATGCCTTTTCTTCATACCATCCTATTGTGGTTTTTTGCTATTTTTGTGTTGTCGCCGTGACAGCGCTTCTGCCGCCGCAGCCCTTCGCCGTGCTGCTGCCGCTCCTTGGCGGGCTGGCGCTGGCGGCGCTGCGGAAGGGCGCCGCTGCCTTCTGCGCCTGCATGTTTTTCGCGATCCTTGCAACGGGCGGCGGTTTTTTGGCGGGCGCGCTGGCAGGGCGCGGCGGCGCAGTGTCCGGCGCGCTGGCGGGTGCCGCCCTCTGTTCTGTGGGCATATGGTTTATATGCTGCCGCAGTTCCATGGCGCTGCCAGGCAGGCCGCTGCGGCATCTGGGCCGCCTCGTGCCAAGGCTTGCGCTGATGTGTTCCGCCATGTCGCGCTCCCTCGGCAGGTGCGGCGCCCAGTCCCGCCAGCTCTATGAGGCGCGGGCGGGCGCCAGGGGCGCCGCCAGGGGCTGGCCATTCATGCGGCCCCTGCGCGCCGCCGCGATCGTGCCGGCCCTGCTGGCCTGGCTGGTCAAGGACAGCGCCAGGACGGCCAACCTGATGCTCTCGCGCGGCTACGGGCTCCCCGGCAGGGGCAGCTGCCGCATTGTCCGCTTCAGCCGCAGGGACGCGGCGGCTCTGGGCCTGCTGGCCGCCTTCGCCGCCCTTACGGCCTATCCCGCAATGGGCGCGCCCGCCGGGCAGGGCTGGCCCTGGTGGGCCGCAGCCGCACATGTCGCGCTATACGGGCTCATTTGCTTTGTCCCATTTGGTATCCAATATATCCGAGGCTTTGATGTTCAAAGCCGGGCAGGTGGCTGATGGACGTTTTCACCGTCAATGAATTTACATTTGCATATCCCGCAAGCGGGCGGGCAGCGCTGGACAATATCAGCCTTTCCGTCGTGCGCGGCGAGTTCGTGTCGCTTTGCGGCAGGTCGGGCAGCGGCAAGACGACGCTTCTCAGGAATCTCAAGCCGCCGCTGGCCCCAGCCGGCAGGAAGCTGGGGGACATACTATTCTATGGGCGCCCCCTGGGTTCGGTGGGATTCCGCGAGCAGGCGCAGCGCATAGGCTACGTGGGGCAGGACCCCGACAGGCAGATCGTGGCGGGGAAGGTATGGGAGGAGATGGCCTTCGGGCTGGAAAACCTCGGATACGACAGCAGCCTCATCCGCCTGCGCATCGCGGAGATGGCGAGCTTTTTCGGGATACATTCGTGGTTCCGCAAAGATATCGCCTCGCTTTCCGGCGGGCAGAAACAGATGCTCAACCTGGCCGCCGTCATGGCGGCGCAGCCGAACGTCCTGATCCTGGACGAGCCGACGGCCCAGCTTGACCCTGTCGCGGCCACGGATTTCCTTGAGACGCTGAGGCGGATAAACCGCGATATCGGGCTGACCGTGATCATATCGGAGCATCGGCTTGAAGAAGTCTTCCCCATGTCCGACCGCGCGATAGTCCTGGACAAGGGCAGGGTCATCGCCGATGCCCACCCTAAGCGCGTTGGCGTTTCATTGGCCCAGTACGGCCATGAGATGTTCGTCTCTATGCCCACCGCGATGCAGGTGTTCACGGCCGTGGAGACTGGGGCGGAGATGAGGGCGCGCGCCGCCGATCGGGCCGCGCCTCCGAAACCGGGCTTTCCGATCACTGTGCGCGAGGGCCGGGAATGGCTGTCCAGCGTATTCCAGAACCAAAGGCTGGCGAAGAGGCATATAGAGCGCTCCCCCGATGGCGGCGCTGGCCCGGCCGCGCCTGTGCGCACAGGCGCCCATTCCGGCATCCCCGCAGGCAAGGCCCACGATGGCTCGGGCGGCGCAAGCGGCGCCATATCCGGGCCGGGCACCCCCGTGGGCGCAGGCGGCGCGGGGGCCGCCGATGGCAGGAATGCAGGCGCCTCCATTGGCGCAGGCGGCGCGGGCACCCCCGTGGGCGCAGGCACCCCCGTTGGCGCAGGCGCCGCAGAGGCTGCCCCTTCCCCCAGGCTGTCCGAGAGATCGAAGCAGCGAAGCAAGACGAAGTTCCTTATAAACGCCGCCTCAGACCCCCACGAGCCAAAGGCCGCCGTCCTGAAGGGCGTCTGGTTCAAGTACGGTCATGGCGGCGAGGACGTGATACGGGACTTCAACCTGGAGATCCCGTCAGGCAAGCTGATGTGCATAGTGGGCGGCAACGGCGCGGGCAAGAGCACAGTCCTGAAGCTGCTCTGCGGGCTGCTGCGGCCCCAGCGCGGCAAGATCGCCGTGAAGGCCCTGAACTCAGGCATCTTCCCGGCCGGCAGCGGGCGCCTGGCCCATGTATTCGGCATGCTGCCGCAGAACCCCCAGCTCCTTTTCAGCAGGACTACCGTATCCCAGGACCTCGCCGACGTTTTCAGCAGCCCTGGGCCAAGCTTTTCCGGCATCGGCGGCCCAGGCGGTCCCAGCAGCGGTCCCGGCGGCCCAGGCGGTCCCGGCGGCGGCGCGGCCATAGGGCAGTACCTGCCCGGCGCTGCCCGCTCCAGGCGCGTGCCCGCCGGCGTCAGGCAGATACGTATAGACAGCGTAGCCACCCTGCTGGAGATCGACGGGCTGCTGGCACGCAACCCCTACGACCTGTCCGGCGGCGAGCTGCAGCGCGCCGCCCTGGCCAAGCTACTGCTGGCCGACCCAGACATACTGCTGCTCGACGAACCCACCATGGGCATGGACAATCATTTTAAAGAGAAGTTCTCGGTAATGCTAAGGGCTTTGATAGACAAAGGCAAGACTGTGGTGATGGTCTCCCACGATGTGGAATTCTGCGCTAAGCACGCGGACCTGTGCGCACTGCTCTTCGACGGCAGTATAGCGGCCGTAAACGAGCCTGGGGCATTTTTCTCCGGGAACGGCTATTACACCACGGCGGCAAGCCGCATGTCGCGGCATATCTTCGAAAACGCCGTCACCGCCAAGGAAGTGATCGCATTGTGCAGGGAGAACCTGCTGATATAGCCGCCGCTCTCCGGCCAAAGCTCGGCAACACCGCCTCCCGGCCAAAGCGCGGCAATACTGTTCTCCGATTGAAACGTAGATAAGATTTGTGCGATGATTTGCCGTCCTGCAAGGCGCAAAACGCAAGCGAACCCGAAGGTTCGGTGAGGCTTTGCAACGAAGCAGGGGGGTG
>JAIRSA010000190.1 GCA_031255695.1 Eubacteriales Family XIII. Incertae Sedis bacterium
TTCTTGGCACTCTTCTTCCCTCCTTGCCTGCTTCCCCCGCAATGCAAGGGCATCTGCCCTGCCGCGCCGAAAGCCGCAATTCTTTACATAAACAATCCGTTTATCGGTACTCGACAAAACCTTTTTGCCGCTGTGCCATGTGATATCGCTTGATCCCGGAAGCGGAAGCCCGCCACGCTGTATCTATATATCACGGCACATTTCGCCGGGCACATGGCCCGCCTTGAATATCCGATTATTTCGCTTTCTTAGGCCTCTTGGCGCCGTATTTCGAACGCGCCTGGTTCCTGTTAGAGACGCCTGATGTGTCAAGCACGCCCCTTACGATATGGTAACGGACACCGGGAAGATCCTTGACCCTGCCGCCCCTGATAAGGACAACGCTATGCTCCTGCAGGTTGTGCCCTATGCCAGGTATGTAGGCAATGACTTCGATGCCGTTGGAAAGGCGCACGCGGGCCACTTTTCTGAGCGCAGAGTTCGGTTTCTTCGGCGTCACGGTCTTCACAGATGTGCAGACCCCGCGCTTCTGTGGCGAAGCCTGGTCGGTCGGCGACCTTCTAAGGGTGTTCAGCCCTTTCAGCAATGCCGGCGCCGTAGACTTTTTCTGCGCCGTAGTCCTGCCTTCCCTCACGAGTTGGTTGATTGTCGGCATGTTTTTCTCCTTTCTCCGCCCGCTTGCGCGGCAGCGGCAATTTCAGATTCCGGCCCGCAAAAATCGCAGACCAAAAGATATTTTATCACAGTTCGGGGCGGCAATCAAGTGTTTTTGCCGCCCCTGAACTATAAATCCAGTGCATATGGCCTGTCATTCCACCTCGATGATCTCAGATCCTGGTATCATCTCGTCCGGCACTTCGACCATGTTCGCGATCTCGGTTATTTCCTTCTCATCCATGTCGTCCTCCGTGTCATTGTCGAAATTATAGGCGGAGAACGATTCCATGTACTCAGTGTTGACGCCGTAGTCCACGCTGATGTTCTTGTAGCGCTTCATGCCCGTGCCCGCCGGTATGAGCTTGCCTATTATGACATTCTCCTTGAGCCCAAGCAGCTTGTCGGTCTTGCCCTTGATGGCCGCGTCCGTAAGCACGCGCGTGGTCTCCTGGAACGAGGCGGCCGACAGGAATGAGCTCGTGGCCAGCGATGCCTTCGTGATGCCCAGCAGCACCCGCTTGCCCACGGCAGGCTCGCCGCCCTCCGGCACCTGATCGTTGGCCTCGTCGATCTCCGACTTGCTGTAGAGCCCGCCCGGCAGCAGCCATGTGTCGCCTACGTCGTCTATCTTGTATTTCGACAGCATCTGGCTGACGATGACCTCGACATGCTTGTCGTTTATGTCGACGCCCTGCATCTTGTACACCCTCTGCACCTCTTTCAGCAGGTACTGGTATACGCCCTCGACGCCTTTGAGCCTCAGTATGTCGTGCGGGTTGAGCGGCCCCAGCGTGATCTGGTCGCCCGCCTGTATATAGTCGCCTTCTTTCACGATCAGCCGCGCGCCGTAGGGTATCACGTACACCCTCTCCTCTTCCCCGCGGATCCTGACCTCAGTCTTGTTGTCCTTCCTGGCGCTTATGGCGACCACCGTGCCTTCTGCCTCGCAGATCTCCGCGATGCTCTTAGGCTTCCGCGCCTCAAAGAGCTCTTCTACCCTGGGAAGGCCGTGCGTGATGTCGCCGCCCGCGACGCCGCCCGTATGGAAGGTGCGCATGGTGAGCTGCGTGCCCGGCTCGCCTATGGACTGGGCTGCGGTGATCCCCACCGCTTCGCCGATGTTCACGCCCTCGCCTGTGGCCAGGTTGCGGCCGTAGCACTTGGCGCATGTGCCGCTCTCGCTGTGGCAGGTCATGACTGAACGTATGGCCACGGCCTCTATGCCCGCCGCCTCTATCGCGTCCGCAGCGGCCTCGGATATCTCCTCGTTCTGCTCGACGATCACCTCGCCCGTCGCAGGGTCCAGTATGTCGGCGAGCGAAGTCCGCCCTATTATCCTATGCTTCAGCGGCTCGATGATCTCCTTGCCGCTCGTAAATGCCATTACCTCGATGCCTTCGTCCGTGCCGCAGTCGTACTCGCGCACGATCACATTGTGGGAAACGTCCACGAGGCGCCTGGTCAGGTAGCCCGACTCCGCAGTCCGCAGCGCCGTGTCCGCCAGACCCTTCCGCGCGCCGTTCGTCGATATGAAATATTCAAGCACGGACAGGCCTTCCCTGAAATTGGCTTTAATGGGAATTTCTATCGTCTTGCCGGAGGCGTTCGCCATCAGGCCGCGCATGCCGCCTATCTGCCTGATCTGGTTCTTGCTGCCCCTGGCGCCCGAATGCGCCATTATATACAGATTGTTCAATGTGCCCAGCGACTTCATCAGCGCGTCGGCCACATCCTCTGTGGCGCGGTTCCATGTCGCGCAGGCCTGCTCGTAGCGCTCGGCGTCGGACATGAGGCCACGCCTGTACGCGACTTCGTACTGGGCGACCTTCTGTTCCGCCTCCGTGACTATCCTCTCCTTCTCCTGCGGTATCTCCATGTCGGAGACGCTTATGGTAATGGCGGCCACCGTGGAGTAATGGAAGCCCACATCCTTGATATAGTCGAGCATTATCGCGGTATCTGTATTGCCGTGCAGACGGTAGCAGCGCTCGATGATCTGACCGAGCCGCTTCTTGTCGCAGAGGAAGTCGATCTCCAGCGAATAGCGATCGGCCGACCTGTCGACGAAGCCCAGATCCTGCGGGATATGCTCATTGAATATGAAGCGCCCGACTGTGGACTCTATGAGCTTGCCCCTTTTGTCCTCGTCGTCCGCCCAGCGCCGCACCTTGACCTTCGCATGCAGCCCCACGATATTGTTGCGGTATGCCATGAGCATCTCGTCATAGTCCGTGAATATCTTGCCGTCGCCCTTCTCCGAGGCGGTGTCCCGCCCTTCCACGCCGGGATGCGTCAGGTAATAGCTCCCAAGTATCATGTCCTGGGTCGGTGTCGTTATGGGCGAGCCGTCCTTGGGCGCCAGTATGTTGTTGACCGAAAGCATGAGGAACCTGGCCTCGGCCTGCGCCTCCACTGTAAGCGGGACGTGGACCGCCATCTGGTCCCCGTCGAAGTCCGCGTTGTACGCCGTGCAGACAAGCGGGTGGAGCTTTATGGCCTTGCCTTCGACCAGGACAGGCTCGAATGCCTGTATGCCCAGCCTGTGCAGCGTGGGCGCCCGGTTGAGCAGCACGGGGTGCTCCTTGATGACCTCATCGAGCACGTCCCAGACTTCCGGCCGGATCTTCTCTACCATGCGCTTGGCGCTTTTTATATTGTGCGCGTACCCATTATATACCAATTCTTTCATTATAAAGGGCTTGAACAGTTCCAGCGCCATCTTTTTGGGCAGCCCGCACTGATAGAACTTCAGTTCGGGGCCCACGACGATGACGGAACGCCCAGAATAGTCTACGCGCTTGCCGAGGAGGTTCTGCCTGAACCTGCCCTGTTTCCCCTTCAGCATGTCCGAAAGGGATTTCAGCGGCCTTGAGCCGGGGCCCGTGACGGGGCGCCCCCTTCTGCCGTTGTCGATAAGGGCGTCCACTGCCTCTTGCAGCATGCGCTTCTCGTTCCTGACTATTATGTCGGGGGCATTCAGGGCCAGCAGCCTCAGCAGGCGGTTGTTCCTGTTTATGACGCGTCTGTACAGATCGTTCAGATCCGACGTGGCGAACCTGCCGCCGTCCAGCTGGACCATGGGCCGCAGCTCAGGCGGTATGACAGGTATGACTTCCAGTATCATCCATTCGGGTTTGTTGCCCGACAGCCTAAGCGCCTCTATGACCTCCAGCCTCCGCACTATGCGGATCTTCTTCTGGCCCGTCGAGTCCTTGAGCTTCTCGCGCATGCCGGACGCGAGTTCGTCAAGATCTATCTGCTCAAGCAGCTCGCGCACGGCCTCGGCGCCCATGGCGGCGCGGAAGTCGTTGCCGTATCTGTCGCGGCAGTCCCTGTACTGCTGCTCGGTGAGTATTTCCTTGCGCATCAGTTCTGTCTCGCCTGGGTCTGTCACTATATAGGCCGCGAAATACAGGACCTTTTCGAGGTTCCTCGGCGATATGTCGAGGACCAGCCCTATGCGGCTCGGTATGCCTTTGAAATACCATATGTGCGATACGGGGGCGGCGAGCTCTATGTGCCCCATCCGCTCGCGCCGCACCTTGGCCTTTGTCACCTCGACCCCGCAGCGGTCGCACACGATGCCCTTATAGCGTATGCGCTTGTATTTCCCGCAATGGCACTCCCAGTCTTTTGTGGGGCCGAATATCTTCTCGCAGAAGAGTCCGTCCTTTTCTGGCTTGAGGGTTCTGTAGTTGATGGTCTCTGGCTTCTTGACCTCGCCGCGTGACCAGCTTCTTATCTTGTCGGTCGAGGCCAGGCTTATCTGGAGCGCTTCGAAATTGTTTAGTTCGTACAAAAAGCATCCCCCTCTCTATCGGCTTTCTTCTGTGTTATCGTCCGCGTCTGTAGCGTCCTGTGGGCCGTCTTCTATGGCGTCCTGTGCGCCGTCTTCTGTGGCGTCCTGTGCGCCGTCAGCAGGCCCGTCTGCGTCGCTGGCCGCAGCCTCGGCGTCCAGCCCGCCCGCGCCGCCTTCCGCAGTTTCGGCCGCGTCGGCCCCTGGGCCGTCCGCGCCGCCTTCCGTGGCCTCGGCTGTTGCGTCAGCAGGGGCGTCTGTGGCTTCGGCCGTGTCGGCTGTTTCGCCCGTGCCCGCCTCCGGCTCGGCCTTAGCCTCGGCCGCGTCGACTGTGTCCGCCTCCGGCTCGCCCGCAGCCTCGGCCGTGGCTTCCGCCGCGTCAGCTGTGTCCGCCTCCGGCTCGCCTGTGGCCTCTGCCGCGTCGCCCGCAGGCCCGTCTTCGCCTGTGGCCTCTGCCGCCGCAGCTTCCGCCGCGTCGCCCGCAAGCCCGTCAGCTTCGCCGTCCGGCCCGCCTACGGCCTCTGCCTCCGCACCATCCGCGTTGCTGGCCAGGCTGGCAATCCCTGCGGCCAGGCGGTCCGCCAGGCTGCCTAGGTCGTCCGCCAAGCTGCTTACGGCCGCTGCGGCGCCCACGCCGCTGGCCAGGCCGGCCATGCCCGCCGCCAGGCTGTCCGCCAGGCTGTCAAGATCGTCCGGCGCGATGTCCGCAGGCTTGGCTGTGCGCTTGGCCTTCTCGGCCTCGAAGCCGCTGTCGTCGAAATCGGCTGCGGTATCCAGCTCATCGTCTATGAAATCGTCCTCTATCATATCCTCGTCGCCTATCGGCTCGTCATCATCGTCATCGTCATCGCCGAAGGACTCGTCCTCTATGATCCGCTCTATGCTCGTCACATTGGCGCTGTCGACCGACTCTTTCAGCTCGATCTCCTCGTTCTCCTCGCTGAGCACCTTGACGTCAAGCCCCAGGCTCTGCATTTCCTTGATAAGCACCTTGAATGACTCAGGGATGCCCGGTTCGGGTATGTTCTCCCCCTTCACAATGGCCTCGTAGGTCTTCACCCTGCCGACCACATCGTCAGATTTTACAGTCAGTATCTCCTGGAGGGTGTATGCGGCGCCATAGGCCTCCAGCGCCCACACTTCCATCTCGCCGAACCGCTGCCCGCCGAACTGCGCCTTGCCGCCAAGGGGCTGCTGCGTGACCAGCGAGTACGGGCCCGTGCTCCTTGCATGGATCTTGTCATCGACCAGATGGTGCAGCTTCAGCATGTACATGTAGCCGACAGTGACCGGGTTGTCAAAAGGCTCGCCCGTCCTGCCGTCGCGCAGGGTGAGCTTCCCGCTCTTCGGGAAGCCGTTTTCGTCCAGAAGCTCGATAATGTCGGTTTCCGTGGCGCCGTCAAACACCGGCGTAGATATAAACCAGCCCTTGCGCTGGGCCACCAGGCCCAGATGCACCTCCAGCACCTGCCCTACATTCATTCGCGAAGGCACGCCGAGGGGGTTGAGCATGACCTGCAGCGGCTCGCCGTTCTCGAGGAACGGCATATCCTCCTCCGGCAATATCCTCGATATTACGCCTTTATTGCCGTGCCGCCCCGCCATCTTGTCGCCAACGCTGATCTTCCTCTTCGTGGCTACATAGCAGCGTACGAGCTTGTTGACGCCCGGAGGCAGCTCGTCACCGTTCTCGCGGCTGAATATCCTCACGTCCACCACTATGCCGGTCTCGCCGTGCGGGACGCGCAGCGAGGTGTCCCTTACCTCCCTCGCCTTCTCGCCGAATATGGCCCTCAGCAGGCGTTCCTCGGCCGTAAGCTCCGTTTCGCCCTTGGGCGTCACCTTGCCTACAAGTATATCGTAGGAACTGACCTCGGCGCCGATCCTGACGATCCCCTTCTCGTCGAGATCGCGGAGCGCGTCCTCGCCGACGTTGGGTATGTCCCTCGTTATCTCCTCAGGCCCAAGCTTGGTGTCCCTGGCCTCGGCCTCGTATTCCTCGATGTGCAGCGATGTGAGCACGTCGTCCATTATGAGGCGCTCGTTAAGCACGATGGCGTCCTCGTAATTGTAGCCCTCCCAGGTCATGAAGCCGATGAGCAGGTTCTTGCCCAGCGCGACCTCGCCATTGTCCGTGGACGGTCCGTCGGCGATCACTTCGCCCTCATCCACGCGTTCGCCCTTGTAGACGATGGGGCGCTGGTTTATGCATGTGCCCTGGTTGGAGCGCTTGAACTTCAGCATATTGTAGAAGTCCCTGCCGCCGCTGTCCTTCGCCACTATTATCTTGACGGCGTCCACATACTCCACGATGCCTGAGTTCTTGGCCAGCACCACGACGCCCGAATCATGGGCGGCCGTGTATTCCATGCCCGTCCCTATTATCGGGGCCTCCGTCACAAGGAGCGGCACGGCCTGCCTCTGCATGTTGGAGCCCATGAGCGCCCTGTTGGCGTCGTCGTTCTCAAGGAAGGGTATCATCGCCGTGGCGACCGACACGACCTGCTTGGGCGAAACGTCCATGTAGTCGATCATCTCCTTGGCGACCAGGTCGATCTCGCCGCCCGCGCCACGCGAGGCGACCCTGTTGTTCATGAAATGCCCTTCATTGTCCAGCGGCTCGTTCGCCTGCGCGATGATGAGCATCTCCTCCTCGTCGGCGGTCAGGTAGTCGATCTGCTCGGTCACGACCCCCCGCCCCTTGTCTACCTTGCGGTAAGGCGTCTCGATGAAACCGTACTCGTTGATCTTGCCGTATGTGGTAAGCGAGCCTATAAGCCCGATGTTCGGCCCTTCAGGCGTCTCTATCGGGCACATCCTCCCATAATGTGAATGGTGCACGTCCCGCACCTCGAAGCCTGCCCTCTCCCTCGACAGGCCGCCGGGGCCCAAGGCGGAAAGCCTTCTCTTATGGGTAAGCTCGGCAAGCGGGTTGTTCTGATCCATGAACTGCGAAAGCTGCGAACTTCCAAAAAATTCCTTTATAGCGGCTGTCACAGGCCGGATGTTCATCAGGGCCTGCGGGGTGGTCACGTCGATGTCCTGGATCGTCATCCTTTCCTTTACGACCCTTTCCATCCTGGCAAGCCCGATCCGGAACTGGTTCTGGAGCAGCTCGCCGACCGTCCTCACGCGCCTGTTGCCAAGGTGGTCTATATCGTCGGTGGTCCCTATGCCATGCGCCAGGTTCAGTATGTAGCTGATCGACGCGACGATGTCGTCCACGATGATATGCCGCGGCGCCAGATCGTTCCTCCTCGCCGCAAGCGCCTCGCGTATATCGCGCTCGTCGCTGAATGACTCAAGGATCTCCATGAGCACGGGATAGTAGACCTTTTCGTGCAGCTTCAGATCGCTGACGTCGAAGCTGACATACCTGTCGATGGAGACGAAGTTGTTGCCGATGATCTTCGCGACAAAATCCTCGTCGGACTTCCCGTAGGCGAATATATGCTTCACGCCGGCGTTTTCGATATCGGCAGCCTGGCTGCGCGATATCTTGCCGCCCTTTTCGACTATTATCTCGCCTGTGCCTGGGTCGAATATGTCCTCAGCCGCGACGAGGCCCGCCGCGCGCCCTGACAGGCCGAGCTTCTTGTTGTATTTGTAGCGCCCTACCTTGGCGAGGTCGTATCGCTTCGCGTCGAAGAACAGCGAATCGAGCAGCGACTTCGCGCTTTCCACGGTAGGCGGCTCGCCGGGCCTGAGCTTCTTGTATATCTCCTTGAGGCCATCCTCATAGCTGTTGGTCTGGTCCTTCTCAAGGGTTTTCTGGAGCCTGGGGTCATTGCCGAGAAGGTCTGTGATCTCCTTGTTCGACGCAAATCCGAGGGCCCTGAGGAGCGTAGTGACAGGCTGCTTCCTGGTCCTGTCGACACGCACGTTGATCACCTCGCTGGAGTCCGTCTCGTATTCCAGCCAGGCGCCCCTGTTCGGGATGACGGTCGTCGAATACAGCTTGTTGTTGGACTTGTCCGTGACCACGTCATAATACGGCCCCGGCGAACGCACCAGCTGGGTGACGACGACACGCTCGGCACCATTATATATAAATGTACCTTTCTCCGTCATCAGCGGGAAGTCCCCCATGAACACTTCCTGCTCCTTGACCTCGCCTGTCTCTTTGTTTACAAGGCGCACCTTCACTTTGAGCGGCGCAGCATAGGTGACATCCCGCTCCTTGCATTCCTCCTGCTCATACTTGGGAGGATCGCTGGGCGTATTCAAAGAGTACTCCATAAACTCCAGCACTAAATTCCCCGCATAATCCTTTATGGGGGAAATATCCTCAAAAACTTCCTTCAAGCCCTCATCGACAAACCATTTGTAGGATTCCGTCTGGATCTGGATCAGATTTGGCATTTCGGCGACTTCTCGGATTTTTGAATAGCTCATCCGCGTTTTCCTACCGATTTTAACAGGCTCCGGCATATTTATCACTCCTCGCTTAGAATACAAGTTACATTAATATGGCAGTCTATTATGTTATCATATTAAAGCCAAGTAGTCAAGCGTTTTTTTTCACAATCGACAAAAATAGGCGTTAAATGGGCCATAATGGGCCTTGCAGCCCAGGCGGACTGTGACAAATGGGCAATAAAAAGCGCCGTTCGGCTTGGCCGTACCAAACGGCGCGTATGCAATGACTCAGACAACCACCTCCCCGGAGAGCAATAAACTTGAAATCCAAAATAGCCGGAAAAAAATCTTTTACTGCAACTACCCCTCTCATTGTATGGCATAGCGCCATGCGCTCCCCTACCATCCGCAATACCTGCAGCAATACCGCAGACAGCCGCTGACGCCTACATCGGACGCCCGCGCGGACGCCCATCCCCTAGCGAATGTGCTCTGCCGCCCACTCGGCAGTCTTCCCCAAAAGCAATTCCACGATTCGCTTGATCCAATAGGTACATACAGGATTCGTTTAGTCAAATAACATTTACCTCAATTTTGCCCTATTGTCGTTATTTTCCCAACCTCCTCTTTCTTTCTATTCTAATATAACAAATTGCTAATATAATATCAAGTACTTTTTGTAATTTTTCTTAAATTTTTATAATTTTTTTTATTTTATTGCCAATTGTTTCAAATTCAAGCGAATTTACTGCGATTTCTTCAGTATAATCAACTGTCACCTTGTTAATTACGACTTTACAAAGTGTTTTTTTGCATATACTTTATTTATCCACGAATATTTTCTAATATATTTAATAAGTATAGGCGTCGGACGATCTGTTTCCTGGGAACCATCGACCCACAGTCCATTATTGCGATGCGGTTTAATGTGCCCGGGCACCAATATTCTTCTCGCAGACAAAAAAATACGCCCGTGCGCGAACACGGGCCGAACAGATTGCCACGCAAGGGCGTGGGCGGCGGTGCCTGCGGGCGCACCCGCCACAACGGCCTGGGCGGCGCCGGCAGCGGCCACGGGCGGCGGCTTTGGCGGCGGCGTGCCGGGGAAGCGTCAGCTTGGCGTCAGCGGCAGTGCCCGGTGCCTGCGGGCGCACCCGCCACAACGGCCTGGGCGGCGCTGGCAGCGGCCACGGGCGGCGGCAGCCACGGACGGCTGCATGCCGGGAAGCGTCAGCTTGGCGTCAGGCCTTCGTTCATGCTGCCTGCCCTATAGCCTTGGAGGTCTAGGGTCACATATGAAAAGCCCAGCTCTTTCAGCCGGTCGATCACCTTATGCCGCTTGTCCCCGGCGGCCAGGGCCGGCAATTCCTCCGGGCCGAGCTCGATGCGGGCGATGCTGCCGTGTATGCGGACGCGCACCTGGCGGAAACCCATGTCCA
>JAIRSA010000198.1 GCA_031255695.1 Eubacteriales Family XIII. Incertae Sedis bacterium
GGCAGTGGGTCAAAGGCAAGGACGGCAACCGCTTCGACCCGCAGGGCATCGCGACCAGGGCGGAGCTCGCGCAGATCTTCTATAACATACTGACGGCTGCGGCGCCGGCAACAGCGCCGGCGGCGGACGAAGCCGCGCCGGCGGCAACTGAAGCTGAGCCGGCAGCGGACGGCGCGGCAGAGGCGGGCGCGGTTGCGTAAGAGAGGCGGGCGCGACTGCGTAAGGGAGGCAGGCGCGGCTGCGTAAGAGAGGCGGGCGCGGCTGCGCAAGAGAGGCGGGCGCGGCTGCGCAAGAGAGGCGGGCGCGATTGCGCCGGCAGAAGGCGCGGCGTAAGCCCCAGACGGGTTTCGCAGCCAACTTGCAGCAAAAATAAAAGATTTGTCACTTGCCGGCGGCGCGTGCCCGCCGGCAAGTTTTTTTCCAAAAAAGCGGCCACGCCTTGTATAATCGCCGCCATAGTGTATAATTAGTGTATATAGGTGCGTAGCAGAGGCAGTATAGGCTGAATTCAGGGGGTCTTTAATGTGGATTTATTGATTGTGCCCGTCCCGCTGTTCAACAACGATAATGAAGTTGAAGCGTATTTGTTCCAATACCGCAAGGGGAACGATCTGTTGTCTGCCGCGACGGACAACATCCATCTTGACGGCGCGATGAAATCCCCGATAATGGAGATGCTAGGCGTTGTCGGGCTTGACGCGCTCACGATGGGGAAGCCCATATTTGTGCCGATCAACAAGTATATGCTGATGGCAAACGTCGAAAAAAGCTGCTCGGAGCCGGCCGACAAGATCATCTTCCTTCTGGAGGACAACGTCAAGGGCGGCACATCGAATGTGAAGAAATTGAAACGCCTCAGAGAAGAGGGCTACCGCTTCGGCATACGCGGCATAGAGAATATCGCGGCATATGTGCCCATACTTGAGCTTTGCGACTATATATTCTATGATCCGAGGAGGTTCGGCGAGCCGAACATGGTGAAGCTGCGCGGCATCATTGCCGAAAAGTTCCCGCATCTGCAATGCGTATACACAAACGTGGATTCCATGGATGTGTTCCAGAGCGCCAGGAAGAATCACAAAGGCCTGTACGAGGGCGCGTTCTACCGCATGCCGTTCACGGAGGGCGACAATAAGGTGACGCCCTTGCAGATAAACATGATAAACCTGCTGAACAAGGTGCGCTCCGATAATTTCGACTTCGACGCCGTATCCAAGATAATACAGCGCGATCCGGCCCTGACGATTTCCCTGCTCCGCATGGTGAATACGGTGCGGCGCGGCGCGCGGAACGAGATCAAGACCATAAACGGCGCCGTGGTAATGTTGGGGCAGGAGGAGGTCCGCAAATGGATCACCGCCGCTGCCGCGAACAAGCTCGGCTCGGAGAAGCCGAACGAGATCACGAAGCTCTCGCTGGTGCGCGCCAGGTTCGCGGAGGCGCTGGCCGTGAAGTTCAACCTGTACGCGGACGGGCAGAGCCTCTTCCTGATGGGGGTGTTTTCAGTGCTTGACGCGATGCTGGAAATGCCGATGGACGAGGCGCTGAAGCTGGTGCTTGTGGCAGGCGACATAAGCGAGGCGCTCGTCTCGCGCACAGGCAAGTACGGCGACGTATATAAGTTCATGATCGCCTATGAATCCGCAGACTGGAGCCTTGTCTCGCGGATGCTCATACTCTATGATCTTTCTACCGAGGATATCTATTCGGCTTACGTCGAAGCCCTCTGCTGGTACAGGGATATGGTGTCCGGCAGTCCGGAAGCGGACGGCGAAGCCGAAGAGGGGACAGGGGAAGAGGCCGGAAAAGAGGCCGGAAAAGAGGCCGGGGCCACAGAGTAAGCGGCTGCGGCTGGGGCCTGTGCCGGGGCGGCCGGTTGGCTGTGGCTGCGGTTGTGTCCTGTGCCGGGGCGGTCGGTTAGCTGGGGCTTTGGCGTGTGCGGCCGGTATGGCCGCGAAAGGAGGAATTATGTTCAGGGAACTGCGACGCAAAGAAAAGCAAATGTCATCTGAAGAAACGGAACGCATTCTGAAAGAGGGGCTCTATGGGGTCCTGGCCCTGGAAGGCGACGGGGGCTACCCATATGCCGTGCCGCTGAATTATGCCTATGACAGCGGCAAGATATATTTCCACGCCGCGACCGAGGGCCACAAACTGGATGCGATCGCGAAAAACGACAAGGCCTCTTTCAATGTGGCCGGCGAGACCAAGCTCCTCCCGTCCACGTTCAACTGCCTATACAAGAGCGTGACCGCATTCGGCAAGGTGCGGGTTGTGGACGATGAGGCGGCCAAGCGCAGGGGGCTTGAGGTCCTGATACAGAAGTATTCCCCTGGATTTGTCAGCGAAGGCGGGAAATACATTGACGCCCAATGGCGCCGCGCCATCGTGATCGAAATGGAAGTGGAACACCTCACGGGCAAGGAAGCCAACTGATAGATTCGCTCCCAGCCAGAGGCACGGCATGGCCGCCGCACCGCCGGCTGGCGAAAAGCCTGATACTGTGTTGCCGCCGGCCGATAGCTGTTGTGCCAGGGCGGCTACGTCTTTTAGAAAGGATAATATATGGCAAAAAAGTTTTATTCTGGAATACGGGTGATATACGCTGACACAGACGCCATGGGCATCGCATATCATGGCAATTACGTAAAATGGTTTGAGATCGGCAGGACGGAGTTCCTCCGCCAGATCGGCTATCCCTATGCCTCTCTGGAGAAAGAGGGGATATGGCTGCCTGTAGTGGAGCTGGTATGCAGGTACAAGCAGCCGGCGATGTATGACGATATACTCAGCATCGCCTGTTGGGCCGACGACCTTCGCGGCGCCAGCGTCGTGATGCGCTACGAGATCAGGCGGAAGGGTTCGGGCGAACTGCTCGTGGATGGGCATACCAAACACGCGATAACGGATCCCGATCTCAAGCCCATGCTGATCAAAAGGACGAAGCCGGACTTCTACAATGACGTTGCGGCCACTATGGAGGATGAATGATTGCCAACATAGGCGACAGGCTTGTCGTTGAGGTGTCGGATGTCGGCAGGGACGGCCGCGGCATAGGGAGGGCTGAAGGCCTGACGGTCTTCGCGGATGGCCTCATCCCCGGCGACAAAGCGCTTGTTACAGTGACCAAAATGAAGAAGAACATGGCTTTTGCGGCGGCGGGCGAAATACTGGAACCGTCGCCTTTTCGTGTCAGCCCGGAATGCGGCCTGGCCGGCGCCTGCGGGGGCTGCCCCCTGATGGCAATGGAATACAGCGCACAGGCCAAGATGAAAGAAGGCCATGTCAGGGCGGCGCTGTCCAGGATCGGGGGCATCAGCGATCCCAAGGTCAGGCCAATAGTCTCCATGGGCGCGCAGTGGGGCTACAGAAACAAGGCTGTATATGCCGCCGCAGGGGACAAAGTGGGCTTTTACGGAGAGCGCAGCCATGCGCTGGCCGACGTGCCCTACTGCCCGATCCAGACATCGGCCGCCAATGCGCTTGCCGGGGCATTGCGCAGTTTCGGGCCGGCAGCGGCGGGCGTAAACGCCTTGACCGTCAGGAGCGCATTCGGGACGGGCGAGGTCATGGCCGTGCTCGGCCTGGATCGGCGGCCGGGGCAGTGGCTTGAAGGGCTTATCATGGCGCTGGACGATGCCGTGGGCGCCTTGCCTGCATTTGGCGAGGATGGGCGCTGCTGGAGCCTGGAAAGCGTGGCGGGCGTATTCCCAGGCAAGCAGGACGGCGCCAAGATGCGCCAGAAATGCGAGATCATAGCGGGGAAGGGGACGATCACGGAGCTGGCCGCCGAGCGCCGGATGTACTTCGAAATATCGCCGCAGTCCTTTTTTCAGGTGAATCCCGAAGGCGCCCGCGCCCTGGAATCCATACTGCTTGAGTACGCCGGCCTTTCGGGCGGCGAGGCCGTGGTTGACCTTTACTGCGGCGTAGGCGTATGGGGGCTTGTGTGTGCGCCCTATGCAAAGGAAGTCATCGGCATAGAGATCGAGAAACAGGCCGTGGCCGACGCCAACCGCAATGCGGTGATCAACAGGATAGTGAACGCCAGGTACATCTGCGGCAAGGCCGAGGCGGAGCTTCCTGCGATGTTGGGCAAGGCCGGTGCAGGGCTTCCCACGCGCGCAGCCAAGGCCGAGGCGGAGCTTCCTGCGATGTTGGGCAGGACCGGTGCAGGGCTTCCCACGCGCGCAGCCAAGGCCAAGGCCGGAAGCCCAAGGCTGGCGGCCGATGTGGCCATCATTGACCCGCCGCGTGCAGGCTGCGCCGCCGGGCTGCTTGAAGCGGCGGCGGCCATAGCCCCTGCCAGGATAGTGTACATATCCTGCGACCCGGCGACGCTGGCACGGGATGTCAGGATGCTGGAAGGGCTTGGCTACCGCTTCGTCGAGGCGAGCCCGGTAGACATGTTCCCGCACACAGTGCATGTCGAGGCCGTGGCGCTGATGGAACGCGCCGGCCATTAGCGCCTATCATCAGAACAGCCGATGGAGCTGCCAGTAGTCGTCGGATGTGTCGATGATCACTGTCTCTTCGTGGGTCTTTGATATGCCGCCGCTATAGTGCGCGGTAAATACAAATGTCAGTTCTTCGGGCCGCTCCCGGCCCCATCTGTTGATCATACCGCTGTCCCAAAGGCTCCCCTCGTAGATCCGCTCGCCTACGGCGTTCCTGGCGGAACTTCCCGCCATCTCGGCGGAATAGGCCGGGTAGCCTTTGATCTGGCAGCTCACCTTGGTGGGGCTGCCCTCTACGAAAGCGCGGAGCATGAAGCGCTCGCCGGACCAGAAGATATTGCTGCCGCGTTGGCGCGGGTAATCCATGCTGGTGTAGCTGGCGTAGGTGATCTGGCGGTCTGCTTCCTCCCCAAAGAGTTTTTGGTTATATCTCTTGCGGTTTTTCTCCCATTCTTCGGTGTGATAGACGCTGCCTTCGATCCTGCCGTTCGACACGACGGTAAAGTGGTAGTCGGCCAGGCCGGCGCCTGACGCGTCGGATACGGTGCAGACGACTGAATATACGCCGGGCTCCGCTGCGGGCGCCAGGCCGCTTACGATTTCGGGGTAGCGGCCGGCCCCATCGGCCACTATACTGCCGGTGTAATGGCTGTACACGGGCTTGCCGTCGCGGAAGGCCTCGATGGCCAGGCTCAGGGCGTCTTTTTCCTCGTCGTCCACGGCGACCCTGATCCTGTACATTTCCCCCGCCGAGATGGAGGCGGGCGATGTCGTGATGGAGTTTATCCACGGGGCGGCGCTCCCGCCCTCGATGTAGAACGTCAATGCCTCGACATTGCTGTCTTTGTTGAATGCGCTGTAATTCACGCCTGGTGCGCTGCCGGGCCTCTCTGTATTGTCGCGCTGCCAATGTTCAGCCACGTATTTCCCGTCAATATAGAAGCGTTCTATGTTGGCGTTCAGCACCCTGCCGAATACCTGCACGATGTTGCCGCGCATGTCGGCTATCGCGTCGGCTTCGGGATGTGGGCCGTCGTTGAACGGGGTGTGGGTGTATTTCCAGAAGCTTTTCAAAGACGGATCGTCCTCGTAGTCGCTATAGTTTATGTTGTACCCGACGAGGCCGCCCTTCTTGTAGACGGGGACGCCAGGTTCCTTGCCGGCGTCTGCGCCTGGTGTTTCCCGGACTATGGATACGCTTGCGTTGTCGGGCATCCACAGCGCCGGGCCGGCCAAGCCGCCCGCCGGATCGCCGGGGCTGCCCGCGCCGCCGCCAGGATCCCCCGCACTGCCCAGGCTGGCTGCGCTGCCGGCCGCATCCCCGGCCGAGCCGCCCACTATATCCACCCTGCGCCCGTTTTCTATATAATAGAGGCTGAATCCGCGCAGCCTGAGTTCCTCGTCGCCTGAGGCCGCGAACGAGACCTTGGTGCTGCCGGCGAACACGGGATCCGCGAAATACACGCGCCCGCCCGGCTTGTCAAGGAAATAGCGCCCATCCGAGATCGGATCGTTCAGCCTGTCCACGAGGTATATGCCGAGCTGCCCGAATCCGGAGCTGACGCGCGGCGCAGAGCCTGAGCCTCGCACGGACAGGCTGCCGGACTGCCCTATAGGCAGGCTGCCGACGGGTTTCGCGGCCAGGCGTTCCCCACTGTAATCGCTGTAATATTTCATAGTGTAGGGGCCGGATGTGTATGTGGCGGATCCGTAGACAGGGAAGCCCGGCCTGGGGATCACGTAAGAACTGAGCGCATATTTGCCTGCCGGTATGTCTATGATGAGGCCCTGCCTGGAATCCCCCCCTTCAAGCCTGACGAACGGTATGTCCGCATGTGTGCCCTCGTATGCCGACATGCGCTGCGACGCATAGGCGCTTACCGGGGCGGGCGTCATGAACGAGCCGCTGTATTGCGTCCAGCCATCGCCCATGGGCGCGGATGCCGCCGGGGTGGGGGGCTGCGGCGGCGGGGCGCTGCCGAGTATGTCCAGGCGCAGGTTGTCCAGCCTCGCCCACGATGGCCGGGGCATCCTGCCGTAGCCTGTCACCACAGAGGTGAGGGTATGGGTGCCGGGCCCGAGCAGGGAGCTATGCGTGTAGGAGCCGCTGCCGCTCGTATGCTCAAAAGCCGGCCACCAGGGCTCGCCGTCTATCTGGAAGTGGGCAGCCCTAGGGCTGTGCGTGAGGAAGGTCTGGAAGGAGCAGCGGTAATCGAACGACAGCGCGGCCTGTTTCCCTTCAGGCACGCTGAATGTGATATTGCTCCGGTCGGCAGAAACGTCGCCGTTGTATGAGCTGGACTGGCTCAGATCCGCCCCGTTGTACACGCCGCCGTATACCCTGTTCGACGGATAGCTGAAGAAGCTGCTGTGTGCCGTGCTGTTGAAATTCTCCGAGTGGGACTCGATCACATACAGCTTTTCGGGCGTTAGCCCGCCTGCGGGCACATTGCCGCTGTACAGGAAGTCTATGGACATGGGGCCAGCCGCGCCCGTCGCGCCAGCCTGCCCTGCCGCGCCGGTTGAAGCCACGGGGCCAACCTGCCCTGCCGCGCCCGTCGCGCCAGCCTGGCCTGCCGCGCCGGCTGAAGCCACGGGGTCAGCCGCGCCCGGTGCGCCGGCCGAAGCCACGGGGCCAGCCTGCCCTGCCGCGCCCGCCGCGCCCGCTGAAGCCACGGGGCCGGCCGCGCCCTGGGGCAGGCTTTTCGCCTGGTACTCATAGTAGTAGGCCCTTGAGGGCGCCAGGCTGAGCGCACGGGACACGCTGCCGGCCTTCGCGCCGCCTGCCCGTTTCACGGACATCACGCTGTAGGCGGACGCGGCGGGCTCGCCGGCCAGCTTGGCTATGGCCTCAGGCATGCCGGCGCCGCTGCCCCCCACAATGACGCTGAAAGCGGATGTGCCGAGGGCGTCCTTGAAGGCCACGCTCTCGCCGGCATAGGCGAATGCGCCGGAGCTGTCGAAGAGCAGGGCGGCGCTTATGTCCGTCTGCCCGCCGCTCTTGTGCTCCGACAGGCTGCGGGCGAGGATCGCGTCCTCCGACTGCGGCCATTCGACGACCTTTATATGCGAGCCGTTGTCTGCCGTGAGCGTATCACGGTTTTCCGAATACGCCACGGCGTATAGGCTGCCGCTGAGGGAGAAGCTTTCGGCATGGCCGCCGAAGGCGAAGAGATCCGACTGCGACCACGAGGGATTGCCGCCGGCCAGGCTGAAGGTATACAGCCTGGCCCGGGCCGTATTGTATAGATCGCTGCTGCCAAAGCCTTGGATGCCGTTCGTATTGATGCCGGTCTGGACATAGAGCTTGTTCCCGGACTGGATCGCGAAGAGCATCTGGTCGATATCTATATCGAAATCGTCAGGCCTGCTGGAAGAGGTCTTTAGCACATTGTCCGAAAAGATGTCGTATGCCCATACCGAGGAGATATGCGCTGACGGGCTGCGCGTAAGGCGGGCCGCTATTATATGGGTCGCCTCGCCGGCCTCGTCGGCGGCAAATGCCAGCGAGGTGTTGTCTGCGTTGTTTTTCCACCCGGTAAAGCTCCTGAGCAGAACGCCGCCGCTGTCGTATATATTCACGGCCGCGCCGTTTGAGACGCTTATGATCATGCGGCCCTTGGAGTCTATGCCCAGGCAGCGGTTGCCCGGATCGGCGGGCAGACTCAGCGGTATGAGCGAAAAGCTTTCGCCTTCGGGATCGAATACGCATTGGAAGGCCTCCCAGGCCTGCTGGATGAAGAAACGCGCCTTGCCGCCGGCCATGCGGGCGGGCCCGGAAACGGTGGCGGGGAATATCAGCCTGCTTGAGCCGTCGGAGATATCGATCCGGTGGACGCCATCGGGCTTTACGCTGTAGATGCTGCTGCCCGCCAGGTAATTCTGGGGGCCCACGGCGAAAGCGAGCTTTGCCATGAAGGCGCCCGAACCCTTGTCGAGGATCAGCGTGCTGCCGCCGCAGATGAAGTAGAGGTATCTGCCGTCGCTGTCGTGGGCTAGGCGGCAGGCGTCTGAGCCAAAGAGCTCGTGCGCCTGGAACATGCTTTCCGGTATGGTGTACTGCCACCGGATTTCTCCCGTGTAGGCGTCGCGTGACGTGATGAAATACGGGGTGCGGGGGTAGGCGCTGTGATCCCCTGCGGGCCAGGTGGCATGCACGGTGTAGAGCGAGCTGCTGTCCACAGAGTAGAACCCCGAATCGAGCCAGGTCCCGGCGGCGTTGTAGCCAGACGGCAGCGAGGCCTCAGACAGCTGCATAATGCCGTAGCTGTCCCGTGGCGGCGGCGCCAGGCGTATGTATTTCACCCGTGCGTCTATGCCGGCCTCGATCAGCCTGCGGCCAAGCTCGTTCTTCCGCCCAAGCAGGGCGGCGTAGTCCGCGTCCGAAGCCGCCATAAGCAGCAGCTCGGCGGATTTGAAGCGGCGCGGGCTCAGGCTTACGGAGGGCGGCACATTGCCGACGGTGCTGGAGCAGATCCCTGATTCGGCGCTCAGGTAGTCAGCCTCGCTCACGTATTCCGGCAATGTCTCCTCTGCCCAGACTTCCCTGACGTGCAGCTTGACATCCACCGGGCCTACGCCCGTCTTGCTGAACGCGATCTCCATGCCCGTGCCGAAGGAGAGATCGCGGTAGCCTGCAAGGGCCTTGGCGTCGTGGAACAGGCCCGCGGGCGCGCTTATGCCAGGGGCGGAGACGTACCAGGCCCGCTCAAGCTGGTCGCTGTCGGTCTGTGAGCGGTCGCGTGCCCTGATCTCGGCCACGTTGCTTCCTGGACCGCGCAGGAATTCGGGATCGAGCATGATGTCAGGGATCGGCGGTAGGTCGGGCGCCACTGTGAAGCTGCCCGTGGCGATGGCGGACTGCCCCCGGATGTCCTCGGCGTGGACCGTATAGCCCAGCTCGCGTTCCTCCCCGTATTTCGTGAGGAAGTGGGCCTCTATATCCACGAAGCATTTGCCGGATCTGTCCGAAAGCATAGGCCTGCTCTTGATATTTGCGGAATTGGAGGCATTGCCGCCTTCCACGAGCGACACCGCCTCGCCGGTGCGGGCGTCTTTTATCTCTATCCTGGCGGATTTCAGCGGGTATAGGGGGTTGACCGCTATCCTCGCCGATATGATCTGCTTGCGGTTCTCCTTCTGCGTGCCGCCTAGCTGCGCGGCTATGGCAGGTGTATTGAGCACTTCGATGGCGCCTGTGTCCGAAGCGGACTTGCCCGCCTCGGCGCTGCTGATCTTCAGGGTGACTTCGTAATGCCCCGCCGTAGGCCATGTGATCTCCCTCTGGGTGGTGGAGAGCGTCTTGGAGGACGCGCCCGAAGCCGGCGTGAAGCTGAACGTGTTCGAAGCGATCCTCTCGGCGTAGGCGCGCGCCGCAGAGAAGGGCTCGCCGTCTACCGTGTATTCGCTCATGTCGCTTGCCAGCGTGGGATGCCCTTCGTAAGTCGTGTCCGGCAGGCCAAGCTGGGCGTATAGGGCGATATCGCGCGGCGCAGGCTCGGCCCCCGTGCCGCCATCGCCGCCGGCGGGCCCTGGCGCTGGCTGTATGTCTATGGTTTTTGTGTCGGTGCTGGACTTCCCGTCGGTGGATGTCAGGATGAGCCTATATGTGACGCTCCCGGCCCCAGGATGGGCCTCGGTGGCGGACCCGCCCGAATTCTGCCCCTTGGATCTGCCGCGCCAGATGATTACGGGCCTCCAGGCGCCGTCGCCATAGTGTTTTTCGAGCGCCGCAGTGGCCAAAAACAGATCCTCGCCTACAATGGAGGCGTCGGACACGGTGTAATCCTCCGCCGCGGCTGCGGAGGCAGGGAGATCGAGCCGGGCTTCCATGCTGTCGTTGCGGACGGTTACGCGGGTGATCTTGTCATATTGTATGACAATGGGCAGGAAAACCAGGTAGCCCTCCACGTTGGGGCTGAAATTCTGGGCCTTTGAATCCATGAGTTCCATCATCTCTGCCAGTTCCGGTGAAGGCGTGCCAAGGAGTTGGAGGATCTCATGCTTGTTCCCTTTTGACAGGACGGATTTCACGTCATAGAGCGCACCGTTGACAGCGTTGAAAGTAGCGGTGTAGCGTACGTCCACGTTGCCCGTGCTGGCGTCGTAGCTGTTGGTGCCAGAGATCTGTAGGGCATTTGCAGCGAAACCGAAGTATCTATCTAAGTACTTGGTACGATTGTCCGCAGCGCCGGTCCTGTTCCAAAGGTAGTATTCGTCGTCGAAGTCGAAGTGGCCGCCCTGGGGCTTGTAGGCATTGCTGTCGAAGGGGTAGATCTGGACGTTCGTGAGGCCGGCGCCTATGTTCACGGGGGTGGTCCATGTCTGGGTGCTGCCGGGGCGCCAGCCGTTCTGCCAGGCATTGGAGGCGCTCTTCCATAGGAATACGACGCCCGTGTCCAGGCGCCAGTATGTCCGCACCTCCTCCTTTATGGTCTCGGATGAGGCGGGCTGCAGCGCCACGCTGGAGAGGAGCGCTATGATCAGTATTATGGCTGGCAGCCT
>JAIRSA010000201.1 GCA_031255695.1 Eubacteriales Family XIII. Incertae Sedis bacterium
GGCGTCACGGCCATACCGTCCGTGAACGCCATCGCGCTGGCCTTCGGGGTATCGGTGGCCATAGGCGTGATCTTCGGCTACTTCCCCGCAGGCAAGGCGTCCAAGCTGAACCCCATCGACGCGCTGCGCTATGAGTGACGCCCGCCGGCCGAGGCGCTTGGCTGGCGCCATCGGGCAGGGACCGCAGGGTCCGCCAGACGAGGTGCCTGGCTGGCGCCATCGGGCGGGGACCGCAGGGCCCGCCGGCCGGAACAGGCACACGGCTTTATATACGACAGTATAAACACAGTATGACAGGTATGGAGGAATGACAATGGCAAACTATCGTAAGATCGTTGGTATCCACAGGGGCAGCGCCACAGCGCCGCTGGCTGTCCGGGCCGGCGCCGCGGAAAACGCGGAGGCGGCTGAAAGCGCCCGGACCGGCGTCGGCGCCAAAGGCAGGGGCAGCGGCCTGGCCGGCGCCGCCCGCGGCTTTTTGCTGGCAGCCTTGATAGCCGCGCTGGCCTTCGGCGGCATCCCCTTAGGCGCCACGCCGCCAAACGGCGGGCAGGCGCAGATGCCCGGCTGGGCGCCCGCCCTGCCGGTGGCCTACGCAGCTGAGGAGACAAGCCATGCCGTGAGCCTTCTTTCCGCCATAGGCGTGATAAGCCGCGACAGCGCCGGCAGTTTTAACCTCTCCAGGCCTGTCACACGGGCCGAGTTCACCAAGATGCTCATAACGGCGTCGCCATACAAAGACCTGATATCGGGCGCCTCGTCATCGCTGTTCAAGGACGTGCCGGCGGCGCACTGGGCATCGCCCTATATAAAACTGGCCCTCACGAACGGGCTTGTCTCCGGGTACAGCGACGGGAGTTTCAAGCCCGACAACAACATCACGCTGGAACAGGCGGCCAATACGGTGCTGAAGGCGCTGGGCTACACCAACGCGGATTTCAGGGGCGCATACCCTGACGCGCAGATGAACCTGTTCCGCTCCGGCACCCTCTCGACAGGCGTCGCGGGGGGCGTAGGCACCATTGTCACGCGGGGGGACGCCGCGAACATAATATACAACATGCTTAACACGAAGACAAAGGACGGGACGGGCAAATACGCCGAGGCCCTTGGATACAAGCTGAACGCCGCCGGCGAGGTGGACTACGCCGCAGCGCTCAGCAGCAATATGATCGGCCCCTTTACCGTCAAGGGCTCGTCGTGGGCGTCCGAGACAGGCCTCGCGGGGCTCACCTACTCCGTCTACAAGAACGGCAAGGAGGCAAGCGCGCCCGACATAAGGCAGTACGACGTGCTGTACTTCAACGCATCGCGGACTGTCGTATGGGTGTATGACAGGAAAATAACGGGGGTCTACGAGAAGGCCTCGCCGAGCCAGAACGATGTCACCCATGTGACAGTCTCAGGCAAGGAATACCCGCTCGAATCCGCCAATGCCTTTGCCGCGCTTTCGTCCTCCGGCACGCTCAGGACAGGCAACACCGTCACGCTGCTCATCGGGAAGGACGGAGGCGTGGCGGACGCTGTAGCCGGCAGCGCCATAAGCAGCGACGCCGTCATATACATCACAGAGACCGGCAACAGATCCTATGTCAACGCTGCCGGGCAGTCTTACAACTCAGCCTATATAAAGGGCGTCACCACCGCAGGCGACGAACTGGAATACCCGGTTTCCCCCACCCAGTCATGGGCGAAGAAGGGGCTGGTGGCCAAGGTGGGCTTCGAGGGCGGCAGCACAAGCGTATCGAAGGTCTCAGGCGGCGTAATAAACGGCGCCGGCAACGCCGCCTCACGCAGGATAGGCCAGTTCCAGCTGGCCGAAGACGCCCGCATAATGGACACAGACAGCGGCGCCTACACCAGCGTCTCGATACAGCGGCTGGACGGCGTCACGATAGGCCAGGAAAAAGTCCTGTACTACGAAACCTCCGGCGGCAACATCACGTCTATCATACTGGACAACGCGACCGGGGACTGCGCAAGCTATGGGATAATCACAGCTGCCAGGAGCAGTTCCAGCGAAGCCAGCGTCAGCGGCGAATACAGCTGGATGATAGACGGCGTCCCGGGCTCTGCCTCCAGCATGAACAGCGCGTTCAAGATCAATACCGGGGCTGCCAGGATACTGCTCTCTGGCGGCGGGCTTGAGTCGGTGCGCAACCTGGACCGGATATCCGGGAAGGTCCAGCGCTTTGACGCAAACACGCTGGCCGTCAGCGAAAGCCCAACACAGTGGAATATATCGCCAAATGTGGGCGTGTATACCGTGAATGCCGCTGGCCAGTACGCCCACAGCACGCTGGCCGACGCCGAAGCCGCCTTCAGGAACGGGCAGACAGTCGATTTCTACAGCGACGGGCTGCCGGCAAACGGCGGCCAGGCAAGGATAATCATCATCAGAAGCCGCTAGCGCACCTATCGGCCGGAAGGTGCCATTCGGGACTGCCATGCTTTCTACAACGCACCTCTCTGTTCTTATAAAGACGGCCTTCCATGAGCATATCATGGAAGGCCGTTTTTTTCACAGGATCAGTGGATCCTTCGGTTTATCCTGCCGGCAGCGTAGGCTGCGGGGCATGGTATCCGTTTTTGGCTATTCTTTCTCTTCGTCAGCGGCCTCGGCGGGCTCGGTTTCCGTGGCGTCTGCGGTTTCGCCAGCGGGCGCCTCGGCATCCTGGGCCGCTTCGGGCCCGGCACTAGGCGAGGCTTCCGCTTCCGCAGCGGGCTCTTCGGCAGCGGCTTCGGCTGGCGCTGCGGGCTCGGCATCCGCCGCTTCCGCCTCGGCCTCATCGGCTGGCGCGTCTGCTGCGGGTTCTTCGGCTTCCGCCGTTTCAGCCACAGCGTCCGCTTCCGGCGCGGCCTCTGCTTCCGGCGCTTCGGCCGGGGCATCGGCTTCCGCCGCCGCGGCTGGCTCTTCAGCTGCTTCCGCCGGTGCTTCCTGCGCGGCTGCCGCCTCGGATCCGGCTGCTGCCTCCGCCGGCGCTGCCGCCTCTTCGGCTACAGCTTCCGCCTCAGGCTCGGCGTCTTCGGCCGGCGCGCTGGCTTCCGCCGCAGGTTCCTCGGCATCCACTGCGGCCTCTTCGGCTGCGGCTTCCGCTTCATCCGATGCCGGCGCGGCTTCCGCCGCAGGCTCCTCGGCAAGGGCTTCCGCCGCCATATCCAGCTCGGCGCCCTCCGCGTCAGCGGCTTCCAGCTCGGCGCTTTCGCCGTCTTCGGATTCCTTAGACGCGGCCTCCTTTATGCTGAGGCTGATCCTTTTGCGGTCCTTGTCGATCTCAAGGATCTTGGCAGTGACGTCCTGCCCTACCGAAATCTCGTCCGAAATATTGTTTACGCGTTTGTATGCGATCTCCGAGATGTGCACCAGGCCGTCAAGGCCGGGCTCCAGCTCGACAAACACGCCGTAATCTTTGATCTGCACCGCCTTTCCGTGGATGATCTGGCCGACCGAGAATTTCTCGTCGATCACGCTCCACGGTTCCGGCTGGTTCTGTTTGTACCCAAGCGAAATCTTCTCCTTCTCTTTGACGATGGAGAGGATCTTCACATTTATCTTCTGCCCGATCTTGAGGACTTCCTGCGGATGCCTGAGCTTGCCCCACGAAATCTCGGAGATGTGGAGCAGCCCGTCTATGCCGCCTATATCCACAAAGGCGCCATAGTCCGTGAACCGCATGACCGTGCCTTCGATGACATCGCCGATATTCAGTGAGTCCCAGATTTCCTGCAGCCGTTTCTGCCTCTCCTCGACGAGCACGGACTTGTGGGAGAACACGACCTTGTTCCTCTTCTGGTCTACCCTTGTCACGCGTACAGGGAGGACCTTGTTGATGAACTCGTCGGCTTTTTCCACAAACCTGTCGGACAGTTGGGAAAGCGGGATAAATCCGTAGATCTCCTTGAATACGGCGATTACGCCGCCGTTCACTTCTTTGACCACCTTGGCCTCAAGGATGCTCTTTTCTTCATAGGCGCGGTTTATGTCTTCCCAGTGTTCGTTGATGACGACCTTCTTCTTCGAGAGAAGTATGTTGCCGTCGCCGTCGTCCGTCTTCAGGACCTTTGCCTGCACCTCATCGCCTTCCTTGAACAGCTCAGGCAGCGTCTGCCCGCTTTCAAGGGTGATTTCATCCTTGGGGATCACGCCATCCTTCTTGCATCCAAGATTGATGATCACTTCCCTGTTTGAGATCTGGATTACTGTACCGGTCACTATCTCGCCGGCCCTAGGGAGCCTTAGAGACTTTTCGATTTCTTCCATGAAATCGAGCATTGAGTTTCTTTCAGTCTGTTCAATGTTTCCAGCGTTACCTGTCATGTTGGCAATAACCTCCTTAATCATGCGCTCAGGTGTCGATGCACCTGCTGCAATCCCTATTGTATTACATTTCGTCAGTTCTTTCAATGGTAAATCAGCGATAATTTCAATAAAATACGTTTTTTTACATGATAGCTTTGAAATTTCATACAATTTTCTCGTATTGGCGCTGTTTTTGCCTCCCAGAACCAACATGGCCTCCACTTTTGCGGCGGTTTCGCGGCAGCTCCTCTGGCGCCTGGCGGTCGCGTCGCATATCGTGTTGTTCACGACGACTTCGTTGCCGCTTCTGCGCAGGGCCTCTATTATCCCGTCAAAATTTTCACGCACGGCAGTCGTCTGCGATACCGCGAAGAGCTTTTCCCCATGTATCGCCGACGCCTCTTCGGCGCTGTTTATAATAACGGCTTCATTGCCGCACCACCCGTTTATCCCCCTGACTTCGGGATGCCCGCTGTCGCCTACTATGACGATCTTGCAGCCGTCTGCGTACGCGCCGCTGACCAGCCGGTGGATCCGCTTGACGAAAGGGCATGTAGCGTCGACGACCTCCAGCCCTTTCTTCCGTGCCTTGTCGAAAAAAGCGCGCCCCTCGCCATGGGAGCGCACGATCAGGACGCTTCCTTCAGAAGCCTCTTCCGGATCCTTGATGAAGTCAAGGCCCATCCTGCCTAGCCCCTCCATAACAGCTTCGTTGTGGATCAGCGGGCCGCAGGCATATACCCTGCGCTTTTCGCCCCGCAGCACCGACTCGGCGGTTTCGAGGGACTGTTTGACGCCGAAACAATATCCGGAATGTTCGGCCAGCTCTATCTTCATGTGCAGCTACCGCCTATATGGCAAAGCTCAATACTGCTTGAGCTTTTTGCCAAGCAGCTTTATGATATAGTAAAACCCGCTCATCTCGAATGCATACACGCCAAGCAGCACGCCGTTGAACACCTTCTGGCGGGTGTTCATGCGCTTGATGGCAATCAGTGGGTGCAGGGTCTTCTCGTCTTCCGGCAGCCTGTCCGCCAGCAGGGCATTCCCGATGAGCGCAAGGCAGCAGTAAACGCCCGTGACGGCGGCAGCATGTTTCCCATAATTCCATTTGTCCGCAAACTTATCAAACATTCGTCCACCCTCCTGAACCCATGCCTTTTGCCGGCTCCAGGCTAAAACAGGGCCCCGATCCAGCATTATACTATTCGACGGCTAAAATCATGGCATCTTTGCGGCAAATTTGCTGCCGGTGAACAGCATTGCTCAGGTTATTCTATCACATGATTTTGAAAAAATCAACAATGCAATCCACAAAATAATTATTTAATCCAATTGACCTTGTTGATCAGGATCAGCAAGGGGTTTCGGTTGATCCGCTCCGCTTCCTTTAACAGGATGTTCGCCTTGTTCTTGCCAGGATCGATTATGGCAATATCCAGGAGCGCCGAGAGCATCCTTTCGCAGCTGGCCGCGTTGCGGCACAGCCCGCCCGCGATGAGCTCGTCTTTGCCGATGGCGAGGTCCTCAACTGCCATGGGCTCGCCCCTCGCCCGTATCTCTTCGATTATGTAGAGCCTGTTTTCGATCTTCAGGTCCTGGCGGCCGAATATCTTCTTTTCCTGCCGCGCTATCCTGTCCATGAAATGATAGTCGCTGTAACCGCATTTCTTGATGAAGCGCTTCAGTTCGAGCTTGGTGTTCAGGAAGTATATCTTGTCCGTGTACAGGATGGCTTTCAGGAGGGTCTCCTCCGTCCTTTTGTCGAAGAAAAGCCCTTCGAGCGCTATCTGCATCAATTTGCGGTCAAACCTCCGCAATATGAGCGCCCAGCGGTATTCAGCCTCCGGCCGTGCCAGATCGAGCTTTTCCGCAAGCTCAAGGAACTCGCTGCGTTCCGGGCTTTTGGCATTGTCCGGCAGGCCTTCGCCGAGCAGATGCGGGATCAGACCTGACTGTATGGCCAGGCGCAGCCCAAGCGCCCCGCCAGGCGGCGTGATGGCGCCTGAGAACTCCTCGCGCAGCCGGGACTTCGCGGACTGGCGCGGCGGCGTCGCCATAAGCTTCAGCTCGCCTGCCAGGCGCTCAGAGAGCCCGCAGCCAAGCTCGGACGCTATGCGCACGGCCTGCAGTGCGAAGAGAGGGCCATTGTCTGGGTCTGCGGCCAGGCCTTCGCCGCATAAAAGGCCGCCTTCCGCCCGGAGTTTGAGCAGGCCTGGGTTTTTCCAGCCCTCATGCCCTTCCCCGGACAACCGCCGGATGATTTTTTCTACACTGCCGTCCATATTTGCCTCCATATCTGCCTGTGTTTTGCCTATGTATATATTATTAATATTTTATGATCTATTAATATGTATTTATGCGCATTAATATCTATGGACATCCACACAACGCGCCCATATGCGAAAAGGCGCCGGGGCGATGTGTCCCGCCCCAGCGCCTTGCCTACGGCACGCCGGCCTTTGAAGCCGGGCGCCTTTTCTTTTAGCTTCTAAGCTTCGAGGGCCTTCAGGGCAGCGGCATTGTCGTCCTTCCGCCTTTCGAGCAAGGCCTTGTACTCATCCTCTGACATCTTCTCCATCGAGATCCCTGTGAAGCCATAGAATATCGAGACCAATGGGTTCAGCAGGTTCAGGAATGCATATGGGAAGTACTGCATGGTCGGGACGCCCAGGAAGCTGCTCATGGTAGCGCCGCAGGTGTTCCAAGGCACCAGGGGCGACGTTATCGTCCCGGAGTCTTCGAGGCACCTGGAGAGGTTCTTGTTCTTGAGCCGCCTGTCTTCGAAGGCCTCCCTGTACATCCTGCC
>JAIRSA010000213.1 GCA_031255695.1 Eubacteriales Family XIII. Incertae Sedis bacterium
CACCGGATGCGCCGGGGCGCTGGGGCGCCGTAGGCGCCCCGTTTGCCCTGCGCTATCATTACGGCCTGACGGTCACCACTACGGAAGATACCATGTCGCTGCCGTCTGTAGTGCGCAGCGATATGGTCGCCGTGCCGGCCCGGCGCGGCGTCATTACTCCATCCTGGCTGACTGAAACGATCGACGGGTTGGATGACTTGATCTCATATGCCACACCGTCCACTATCATATCAAGCACATTGGGATCTTTCTCGGCATTGATCGTTACATCTTTCTTGGCAGGCTTTATCTGCAGCTGTATGCGCGTAGTTTCGTTCAGCTTCGCGTACGTCGCCTTGAGCATGCCGGACTTGCGTACCCCGCCTAGGTAGACGTCATATGACTCGCCGCCGAGCCAAGGCGCCGATGCGGTCACTTCCGCCGGTATCTCCGCCTCTATGACGCCGCTGCCGTCGGCCTGGACTTGCGCCTCATATTCGTTGCTGCCCGGAGTCGGGTTGCTGTTGTATGCCACCCTCAGGCTGAGCGTCTCGTTCGGCTCATAGCCAGTGCCCCTGACCATGACCTTGCGCGTCGCCTTGTCCGCAATCACGCTGAACTGCCCTGGCAGCCCTGTGCCGCCGACGGCTGTAAAGGTGTAATCCGGAAGGACGCCCTTCTCAAGGAGCGTCGGGACGAATTCCCCTTTCTTGCCGTCTGCGATATATGCCTGCACTTCGCCAAGCAGCTGCCTGGCGTTTTCGAAGGTCTGCCCTGCCACGGCCTTGCTGAGCTCGGTGGCCTTCACCTGGGCCAGCTCTGGGCTCGCGGCGTAGATGCGCTGCATCTCCTCGTCAACTGCCGCCTGCTGGTCGATGAGCGATTTCTGGTAAGCCTCCCAGAATGCCAGGACCCCTTCAGCCACCTCGTTCCTGTTGGCATTGCTGAGGGTGAACAGCTCCCTGAACACCCAGTAGAACGAATCCGGGTTGAATGTCTTGCTGTCCGCGTTCCAATAGCTCTCGTGGGTCTCGGTGGTCAGGCTATAGTATGGAAGGTACACGGAGAACTCGGCCGGCCCCATGGCGATCCATTCAACAGTGGCGAGATCGGCGGGCATGCCGTCGCGTGTCTCAAAGATGTGCGCCTCGACCGTCCCGGCATTGCCGATGGCGCTGCCGTTGCCTGTCGGGTTCGCGTTATACTTCCCATTCTCCTTGTCGTCCGGGTTGCCATGGTAGGCTAGGAAGCGCATGGCTTCATAGAGCGTATAGCCCATTTCGGGCCGCGGGTCGATATAGTACTCATGATAGCCAGCCTTCAGGGCAAGCGCCGCCTCGACGCCCTTCAGGTAATAGTAGCCCAGGTACATACGTCCGGACGGGCTTCCCGGCTGGTTCGCATAGCTCTCGGCCACGCGGACGCGCCCAAGCTCGTCCGTGACCAGCGTCCCCGCCTTTTCGGCAGTTTCGACAAAGGCCGGTGAGACTATGACGTTCTCTTCGTCTGTCACGTCGATGGCGCCGAGCATGGTAATATTCGGCGAGAAGGCGATCTTGTCCTCAGGCGCCTTGACAGCGGCGTACTGGTGGCCGGACAGTATCTCCATGTACCAGACCTCGTTCGGGTCGCTGACCGTAAAGGCCTCGCGCCCGCCCGCGCCCTTGGTGTCCAGTATCTGCGCGACGAGCTCTATGGCCCCTCTGGCCGTCTCGGCGTTCATAAGCACCACTGTGGCCAGATCGGTCTCGATCAGGCCCCCGTTAGAGGCGCGCACCATGCCGTCGATGTTGGTGATCGCAGATTTCGCACCACTGATCGTGACGGTCGCGGATATGGCGACGTTCTTCTCGTTTATACCCACTTCGGCATACGGCTCAGGCGTGATGTTCTCGTTGAACACCGAGTCCTTTGCCAGTGTGTAGCGCAGCGTCTGCGCAGGGTACGGCCACTTGAAGCCCGTGCTTGAGGCGTACATATCGCCCGGCTCGTGGGATTCTGCCGGATGCACTGTAAGTATCTTGCTGTACCTCGCGCTGATGTCCTCGGAACGCCCCCACATTACGGAACCGTTCTCTGTCGTCCCCTTGCCAAAGTAGATCCCTGTGCACGCAAAGGTGCCGGCTGTGGTGGACGCCAGCAGCAATGCCGCAGTCGCCACCGCCACAATAATCCTGGTTGCTTTCTTCTTCATTTTGGTTTCTCAGCCCCTTCCTTTTAGGGTGCGGCATGCCCCCCTCCGCCCATTGCTTATGCTGTTGGCCTGCTCAACTGCCGCGCTGCCTCCATGCCCCAGTTCAGCCGGGGAACGGCATAAGCCGCATAGGCGCTCTGCCATGCCGCTTCTTGATATAACTAGGCTTATTTCTCTTCCCCATCCGCCCTCATGATCGGCGTTGCCAAAAAAACAAAAAGCCATGGCTCCCCCCACAGCTTCTTTGCATATGCTAAAATTAACATAAAATATCATGCATGTCAAGTTATATGCTCAAAATAAAATGTCAAATCGCCAATGGCCAATGCCAATGTAAAGATGGTATTTCCGGCAGGGGCGTCTAGGGGCGGGCGGAGGTGTCACGTGAGGTGTCACATAAAAAACAGCCCCTCCGCAGTTGGAAGGGCTGTTTATCGTCTTCTTATTGCATATTCGTTATCTGTCTGTCAACAAATCGGAATCAGCTTTCCAAAGGCCGCCTGTCAACAAGCCGTCCCCCACCAGAAGCAGCTTTCCGGCGCTGCAGGGTGCCACACAGCGTTATTACTCGTTCCGAAGGCTTTCAAGGGCCGACAGGTTCATGGCTCGCCTTGCCGGGGAGTATCCCGACAGTACGCCGATCACTGTGGAGAAGCCCAGGGCCGCCAGTGGCAGCCATAGCGGTATTATTGAGATCTTCGAGCCGCCTGAACCCCCTATCATGCTGCTTATGACGGGCAGCAGCGCGGTATTCATGACCAGCGACAGCAGGTAGCTCAGGCCAATGCCCAGTATGCCCCCGACGAAGCCTATTATGCCTGCCTCTATGAGGAAGAGTTTCCGTATGTCGGGCAGGTTTGCGCCTATCACCTTCATAACGCCGATCTCCTTCGTGCGCTCGTATATCGACATGATCATGGTGTTCGTGATGCCGAGGGCCGCGACCAGCAGGGATATGGCGCCTATGCCGCCGAGTATCGTCTGTATGGTCCTGGCCTGCGCCTGCATGGTCTCCAGAGCGTCGTTCAGGCTGTTGGTCTGGAAGCCCATTTCCCGTATGGCCTCGCTGACTGCCTTGACGTTTTCTATATCGTCCACATAGACCATGGCCTGGGAATAGCTTGATTTGTCGTAACGCTGCTTCTCCGCCTTCGCCTGCTCCTCCCTGATTTTCTGGAGCACATCGATCGGCATGTAGGCGTAGTAGGCCGTATCGTAGTTGTCAGGGCCCCCAAGGACACCGATGCCCTTGAATGTGTATTCTTTGTATTCGGTCCGGTTCTCCTCGTCAGGCTGGTTTGCCTGCGGCTGGCCATAGCTCCAGTCCGGCGTCACGACGATCTTGTCTGTGATCACGTCCACGACGGGCTCGCCGGAATAACTGCTGCCCCAGCTCTTCTTCGGGTTGTAGAAGTAGCTGGTGGTCTGGTTGCCGAACACGACCACGTTCTTGTCGCCGGCCCGCATGTTGCGCCCGTCATCGACTTCATAGTTGAACTTTTCCAGCACTTCCGGGCGTACGCCGACCACCGACATGCCTGCCACGTACTTGCCGATCCCGAAGGTCAGGTACGCGTCCTCGCGCGGCGTCACCCCGGAAACGCCATTTATGCCCTCGATCATGCCTATGGCCTTATTGTCCAGCTTAACCTGCTTGTTATCCTGGGACCCGCTGCCACCGCCCCCATAATCATAGTAGACCATGCCCATCGAGCCGTAGCCGCCCGTAGGAAAGACCGTGACCAGATGGAGGTTGCCCCAGCGTTCCAATGACTCGCGGAAGCCCTCCTGAAGGCCAAAGCCTATCGAAAGCATGGCCACTATGGCGCATATGCCGATGATGACCCCCGTTACCGCAAGTATGCTCCGTGTTTTCCTCCTCAGCAAGTTGCGTATGCTGAGGCTCACGATATCGCGGTTATTCATCTATCTCCATCTCCTTGTGCATCTTGCGCTTTTTCAGGAAGCGCCTGAGTACGATAAGCGCGGCGATAAGGAATATGGCCGCCCCTCCCACAATGTACTTTATCTTGCCGCCCCCCTCTTCCGGCATGTCCATCATAGGGCCTTCCATGCCGTCGCCCATGTCGGGCATTTCCATTACCTGGAACGAGAAGTCCTTCTCATAGGACTGTTCTTCCCCCGACGGGTCCTCATATGTGAACAGCACCTTGCCCTCCAGCGGGCCGGCCTCTCTGGTGTTGAAGCTGAAGCTGTATGTGTCGCTCGCGCCGCTCTGCATATTGCCTGCGTAATAGTTTATGGACTCGACCACGTCGAAGTTGCCCTCGGCCGTGACACGCAGGTTGCTCAGCGTGGTTTTCCCCGTGTTGTAGAACCTTACGTCCAGGCCTGCCATGGAATATTGGTAAAGCTCCGGCGGGCCGATTATGTCGTCGACCGTCAGGCTGGTCGTCTGGATGACGGGTATGGATATCACGTCAGCGGCGCTGAAGCTTTCGCCGTCCTCATTTTCGTAGGTCATTTCGACGTTCAGCGCGGTGGTCTTCTGCTCGGCGGCGGGGTTCACGCTCAGCCGCAGGGTCTTGGACGCGAGGCTCTTCGCTTCAATGGAGTCGATGTAGAATGAGCTGCTGCCGCCCAGCGGTATGAAGGCGCCCGTGTCTGACCTGAGCGAGACCTTTATGTTCGACAGCTTGACCGCGCTCGTGTTCAGCATGCCCATCTGCAGCTCGAACGAGCCCCCCGCCAATATAGGGGCGCCCCCGTAGCCATAGCTGTCGATTATCAGCTGCGGCGTCTTCACGGCGCCTGGCGTGGATTCCTTTGTTATGAAGATGCTGGCGTACTGCGCGGCCGGCTCCGCCCCGCCCGATGCGGCTGCACCCATCTTCACGGCGTAGCTCCTCTGGCCGGGCGCCCCCTGGGCGCTGAAAAATGTCACGGAATATTCCTTGCTTTCGCCCGGTTTCAGTATGGGCTCCACGAATATGTTCTTCGTCCTGTTGACCAGGCCCTCGTCCCCGGACGCTTCGACCCGTATGTTCTCCACGTCGGACTTGCCTGTGTTGCTCACATTGAAGCGGAGGGTGAAATCATCGCCTGCGGCGGCCTCCTGCGGCAGGCTCACGCTGCCTATCTCTATGGCCTGCGAGCTTGTGCTCTCCACGCCGCCCACTACAGGCAGGCTTATCGCCCTGTCGAAGGATGCGCTCGCCCCCCTGGCGCGCGCGGTTATATGCGCCGTGATCTGGTAATGCCTGTTCTCCGCCTTCTCTTCAACGAAGATCGGGAAACGGACGCTGCTGTCGTCCGCGACCGCCAGGTAGTTCACATACTGGGTCAGGAAGCCGCCGTCGATCCGCATCTGCTCCGGCAGCTCAAGCGAGACCTGTATGTCGTTCAGCATGACATTGCCGCGGTTTGTGAGCGTCAGCGTCAGTTCCGTGCTCTTGCCGGCTTCCAGCTCGTCGCCGGGCAGCTTGTATGCCAGATCGACGAGCGGCAGATCGTAGCCCGCCGTCGTCGAGACGCTCCTGCCGACGTTGAAGCGCGCTTCCCCCCTCGCAAGCTCTGTCCGCGTGCCCCCGCCATAATAGAAGGTGACTGGCAATATCACGTTCCCCGGCGAGGCGTTGCCCCTGATGTCGGCCCTGAAGAAATACGTGGCCGTCTCGCGCGGCGCTATGGAGGTCGCGCCGGAAACGAGCCGGCAGTTCTCAAAGCCGCCCGCGCTCCCGACCTCTGCGGTGATGTCGCTGAAGGTCCTGTCGCTTTCGTTCAAAAGGTTCAATGAAAAAACGGTGTCGACATCGCCCTGCATGACATTGAAGATGCTTTCCTGCTGGCGCACAGACAGGCCGCTCTCAGCGCCATGCGCGTAGCCGCCGTACCCGCCGATGCATACCGCTGCGATCAATAGGGCCGCCAGCGCCTTGCGGGCCGCCCGTTTACTGGCATTGCTCATTACTGCCTCCATTCTGGTTTTTGACCTGGATATCCAATATATTGCCGTCCTGTATCGTGACCACGCGATCCGCGTACTCTGATATCGTCCTGTCATGGGTCACGATAATTAATGTCTGATTGTTTTCCCTGACCATTTTCACGATAATTTCCATGACCTCTTTGGTCGTGTGCGAGTCGAGGTTGCCTGTAGGCTCGTCTGCAAATATGATTTTCGGGTGCCCCACGATGGCCCTCGCGATGCCTACCCGCTGTTGCTGCCCGCCGCTCATCTGTGTCGGGCGGCGGCGTTCGTAGCCTTCGAGCCCGACCGCCTTCATGGCCTCTTTCGCCATGGCGGTGCGCCTGCGCTTGTCGACATTGCGGAATATGAGCGGCAATGTTATGTTTTCAAGCGTGGTAAGCATGGGTAGCAGGTTGTATGACTGGAATATGAAGCCTATGTTCTTCTGGCGGAATAGGGTCACCATCTCCTCATCCAGCTTGTGCACCTGTATGCCACCGATTATTATCTCGCCCCTGGTGGGTTTCTCAAGGCCCGCCACCATGTTCAGGAATGTGGATTTGCCGGAGCCCGAAGTCCCTAGGAAGCAGACGATCTCGCCCCGGTATATATCCATGCTCACGTCGTCCAGGGCGATGACTTTCTCTTCGCCCATGCGGTAGACCTTGCGCACATTTTTGACCTGTATCAACGCTTTGTCATCCATATGAGATTGTTCCCCTCTTGTGGCCTGCCGGCCTGCGCGTGCCACGGCCGCTGCGGCGCCTATGGGCGCCGGCCTGCTCGTGCGCCGGCCTACGCGCCCGGTCGTGTGTCAACCCAGCCGCTGGGCTTGCTGGCGCCGGCCTGCTAGCGCCTCGACCGCTGCGGCGCCTATGGGCGCCGGCCCGCTTGCGCCCGGCCTGCGTGTCAGCCCTGCCGCCGGGCTTGCTGTCACGCCTTCGGCGACCCTGGGCGGCTGCCCCAGCTTGTGCACTGGGCTCCTGCTTGCGCCCGGCCTGCGTGTCAGCCTAGCTGCACCCTGTGGAATGATTTTTTGCCCTTCTTTATTAGAATGGCGCCGTCCTTGAAAAGTTCCGTGCTGACCGTAAATTTTTTGTCCGTGACCTTTTCGCCGTCTATCATTATGCCGCCCTGCTCTATCGCCCTGAGCCCCTCGCCGTTGCTCTTGGCCAGGCCTATCTCGCGCAGCAGCGACGCCAGGCCCATCCCTTCCGCAAAGCGCACGGCCTCGATCACGGTGGTCGGGATGTCGTCGAGCTTCCCGCCGTCCGCGAACAGCGCACGTGCCGCCTCCTGGGCCTTAGTCGCCTCGCCCTCGCCATGCACGAGCTTCGTCACCTCAAAGGCCAGTATCTCTTTCGCCGCGTTTATCTCGGCGCCCTCCAGGGCCGCCAGCCTTTCCACTTCGCCCATGGGCAGGAATGTCAGCAGCGACAGGCAGTTCTTCACGTCGGCATCCTCGACATTGCGCCAATATTGGTAGAATTCGTAGGGGCTCGTCTTGTCGGCGTCCAGCCACAGCGCCCCTTTCTGGGTCTTGCCCATCTTCTTCCCCTCGCTTGTCGTGAGGAGCGTGAATGTCATGCCGTATGCCTGTGCGCCCTCTTCGCGCCTGATGAGATCGACGCCGCCGAGTATGTTCGACCACTGGTCGTCGCCGCCGAACTGCATCTTGCAGCCCAGCCTTCTGTACAGTTCCAGGAAGTCGTATGACTGCATTATCATGTAATTGAATTCCAGGAAGCTCAGGCCCTGTTCCATCCTCTGCTTGAAGCATTCCGCAGTCAGCATCCTGTTGACGGAGAAATGCTTGCCGATATCCCTTATGAAGTCAA
>JAIRSA010000227.1 GCA_031255695.1 Eubacteriales Family XIII. Incertae Sedis bacterium
ATGCGGCTGGATCTTCTTGCCCTTGTCGAAGAGCAGGCGCTCTGCGATCCTGACATCCAGCGCCGCGCCGCTGCCGGCCTCGTCGCCTTCCTGGTTGACTGTGACAGTCAGCACATCGGGCTCTGGGGCTATGGTACCGTCAGTCACTTCGAAGCTTATCTCCTGCGCCCCTGACTGCGGGTCGCTGAAGTCGCTCGATTTGGCGATGACGAATTTCCAGTTGCCTGTCGTCACCTTGTACTTCTTCGCATCAGGATCGAAGAATGCCAGTTCCGACACATCGACTGTGATCTCCTGGTTGGCAGTCACAGCGCCCTTCGCGACATCGACCTTCTTGAAGCCTACTAGCCTCTTGTCCGGTATGTCGTTTCCTGCCGCATCCGGCGATACCGCATAGAGCTGGGCCACTTCCTTGCCGTCGTATATGCCGCCGGCCTCTTCGATCTTGAAGCTGACCGTGATCTCATCGTCCGCCGTTACCGACGCATTGTCCACTGCGATGTCTGTGAACGCCGTCGTCTGGTAGCTCAGGCCGTAGCCAAATGGGTATGACACATCGCCGGTATAGTACATGTATGTGCGGCCATCCGTATCAAGCGAAGGATACAGGTTGTAGTCCTGCGCCGCAGGGATGTCCACGCCGGTGTTCTTGTGCCACAGCGCCGTGGTGTGGCCCGAAGGGCTGATCGCCCCGCTGAGCACACGCCCGAAGCCCGTCTTGCGTATCCCGCTGAACGAGGACCACAGAATGCCTTTCACGTAGCGCTCGAAGCCCTTGACCTCTACAGGGCCGTAGGTCTCCAAGAGCAGTATGGCGTTCGGGTTCGCGGTCGCGGCCTCTTTGATCATGGTCTCTTGGGCGAGGCTCATCTTCAGATCCGCACGGTCCTGCTCCTCGTTGGAGTCGCCGTTGCCGTGCCCCGCCACGATGATCACCAGGTCTGCCGCCTTGGCGGCCGCGATCGCCTCTGCCCTGACTGTGCTGACCGGCATGGGCCTGGTCGTCACGAGCTCTGGCGCCTCCCCCTTCATGGATATGCATGAGAAGTCGTCATTTGCGATCTGATTTTGAACAGTGGTAAGTGTGCCTGGACCACCATCCCACGCGCTTGTCCTGCGGTTGAACTGCGTCTCCGGATAGTTGAAGAACTCTTCATATGTGATTTCTACTTTGGCGTTCCCCCCGAAGGCATCCTGGATCCCAGCGTAGATGGTCTTGAAGTTAACTTTGTTCTCTGGCGAAAAGCCTTGGGTATAGCCGCCGAGGAAGGTGCTTTTGGCGACTGGGCCCAGCACGAGTATATTATATTTCCCGTCCCCGCCGAGGCCTGCATCGATGACGCTGTCGCTGATCGGCAGTACGCCGCTGTTCTTCAGCATGACCACGGACGAATCGGAAAGCTCCTCAGTGAGATCGAGCCGCGTCTGCGTCTGGCCGAGTATGCCGTTCACATAGCCGCTCGCCCTGCCGGCGGCAAGGCGCGCAGCGCCGTCTTTGCGGTAGTCCGTCGTCGTGCCCGACGCCTCGTCGAACTCGCCGAGCTTCATGCGGGTGGCCATGAGGCGGTGTGCGCTGATGTCGAGCTGGTTCTCGGTGAACTCGCCCTTGTCCGTCGCCACTCCGATCATGCTGGCCATGTTCGAAGCATATGTCCCGTTATTGTCCACAATCCCGCCATTGCACTCGAGGTCCTCGCCGTGCGCCAGTGCGGCCGCGAAGGACTCAGCCACTGTGAAATCCTTGCCCGTGCGCGGGTTCAGCTTGTACTTCTGCCGCCCGGCAGAGCTGGATACAGAGTCGCAGTCAGACGTGATATAGCCTGAGAAGCCCCATGTCTGCCGCAGCAGCGTATCCATCAGATAGCTGCTGGTGGAGGCCGGTACGCCGTCCACGCTGCTGTATGCCGTCATGACGGACTGCACATCAGCTTCTTTGATTATGTTGCGGTAGGGGCGCGTGTAATACTCGCGCAGCGCGCGCAGATCCACGTTGTTCGCGCCGCCCCTCGTGCGGTTCTGTTCGCTGTTGTTCGCCGTGTAGTGCTTGAGGGTCGTGACGGCCTGGTAATACCCGTTTGTGTCAAGAAGCTTGCCGTCTTGATCTTTGCCCTCCACGCCTTTGACGAACTCTGCGCCCATGGCGCCGGTCAGGTAGGGATCCTCGCCGTATGATTCGTCGTTGCGGCCCCAGCGCGCGTCGCGCGCAAGGTTGACCGTGGGCGAATAGAATGTGAGGTTAAGATAGTTGTTCAGGCTGCGCTCGCGGATCTCCAAACCGATCTCCTGGGCCTCTTTATAATAGAGGTCCGGATCCCAGGTGGCACCCATAGCGTAGCTCACTGGGTAGGACATGCCGGCATTGCCGCCGATCGAGGCAGTACGGCTGTATCCATGGATGGTCTCGCTCCACCAGTTATACTGGGGTATGCCCAGCCTAGGGATGGCCGGGGCTGACGAACCCGTAGTCTGGCTCGCCTTCTCTGCGAGCGTCATCTGGGCGACAAGATCCGCCGCGCGCTCCTCGAATGTGTAGCTGCCGCTTGTGTCTTTATAGATCGGCGTGCCATCATCTGCCGCAGCCACCATCGAGACAGGCGAAAACGGCGCGTAGCCGATAATAAGCACGGCCACCATTACGTACGCCAATATACGTTTTCCAAACATACTGCACTTCCTTTCGTCAAATTCCGTTTAGGAGCTGCGTGAAAATAAAGTCTGTAAATCTGACGTGGTATTTTGTTCGCCACGCAAGGCGGGAGGCTCCGCTGATACTGGCAGTATCGGCATGCTCTGCCAACGCAGTGTGGCGGTCAAAAGACAAGATCAGATGCAAAGGTTGTTTTAACGCAGCGAATTAGCATTCTTTGTACAAAAGTCTGAACTATAGCCGGGCTTGCACGTGCACCCCCTCTCCTATTGTTCTAGCCCGCAATGCTGGAAATATGAAAACTCAAAAATTTTTGGTTATCTCATATTATATTACATGGGATAGGTTTTGTAAAGAAAATTTAACAGAAATTTATTTTAGGGTGGCATCGGCGGCATCGGGCACCATGGAGCATGATATCTCCATGCCGCTGTCGCGCATATAGCCTGCGCCCCAATCGTACATGGCGGACAGGATCGGCTTCAGGCTGCGCCCTAGCGGGGTCAGGGAATACTCCACTTTAGGGGGCACGACGGGGAAGACCTCGCGGCTTATCAGCCTGTCGACCTCCAACTCCCTGAGCTGCTGTGTCAGCATCTTGGGCGTGGCCTGCGGCATGAGCCTGTGAAGCTCGCCGTGGCGCAGGGTGCCGTCGATGAGGTGCCAAAGTATCAATGATTTGTATTTGCCGCCGATGAGCCGCAGCGTCGCATCGACAGGGCAGTTCAGCCCGGAGCCTGTGCTATTCATGCCATTTCCCTTTCATGCCGCCTTGCGTGGCGGGCAAAATCCTGCATCAGATTTGCAAATTTTATTTATCAGTATCATTTTTGATAGTATTGCACCTGAAAGTACGTACTTGCAAAACAGTATTTTATGGTTAAAATAGTAGCATAGCTGCCATATAAAGTCAAGCACGGCTTCAAACTGGCGAGGTGTGTCGGGGTCGGTGCTCAGGCCGGTTCAGGCGGGGCGTCCCGGCCGCGTACGTGTGAACTATATTAAGGAAGGATACTATGGAAAACCATGTTTTAGACATACGCGGCATGACATGCGCCGCATGCGCACAGCGGATCGAGCGGTCGGTCCGGAGGCTCCCAGGCATTGGGCAGGCTAACGTAAACCTCGCCAGCGAGAAGCTGTTCGTGGAATACGACGCGGAGGCGCTGCAGCTGCCCGACATCAAAGCTGCTGTATCCAAGCTCGGCTATGAGGTGCTGGAGAAGGCTGCGGAAATGGCCAGGGAAAAGGGCGGGCCGGCGGAACGGGACGGCGCAGGCGCTGCCGACGAGGACAGTGTGCGCAAGCAGAGGGAAATACGCGTGATGTGGACGAAATTCATTGTCGCTTCCATATTCTCCATACCGCTGCTCTACATCGCGATGGCGCCCATGCTGACGCAGTACGGTATCTCCCTGCCCTACCCCAATTGGCTCAGCCCCATGGAGCGGCCTCTCGCCTACGCCCTGCTGGAGGCCGCCTTGGCCCTGCCGGTCATTGGCGTGGGATACAGGTTCTACACGGTCGGCTTCAAGGCACTGTGGCAGCGCAGCCCGAACATGGACAGCCTGATCGCCATCGGCACGTCTGCCGCCGTGCTGTACAGCCTTTACAGCACATGGCGGATCGCCTCCGGCAGCCACCATGCGGTGGAAAGCCTGTACTTCGAGACGGCGGGCATGATCATCACCCTGATATTGCTCGGCAAGACCCTGGAGGCCGTGTCGAAGGGCAAGACCGGGGAGGCGATCAAGAAGCTCATGGGCCTGGCGCCGAAAACGGCCATCGTCGTGCGCGGCGGCTTAGAGAAGGAGATGCCTATTGAAGAAGTGGAGATCGGTGACATTGTGGCTGTGAGGCCCGGCGCGAAGATACCGGTAGACGGCACCGTCCTGGAGGGGCACACCGCCGTAGACGAGTCCATGCTTACCGGCGAAAGCATGCCGGTTGACAAAAATGCGGGCGATCCTGTATATGCCGCGTCCCTCAACACGACCGGCACTATCCTGTTCCGTGCGGACAAGATCGGCAGCGGCACTGCCTTGGCGCAGATCATAAAGCTGGTTGAGGACGCCCAGGGCAGCAAGGCGCCTATAGCGGCCATGGCCGACAAGGTCTCCGGCGTGTTCGTGCCTATCGTGTGCCTTATCGCGGCGCTTTCAGGGGTCGCATGGTTCGTCGGCACCGATGGCGATCTGGAATTCAGCCTCACCATATTCATTTCGGTGCTTGTCATTGCCTGCCCCTGTGCGCTGGGGCTGGCCACGCCCACAGCCATCATGGTGGGCACCGGCAAGGGCGCCGAGAACGGCATACTCATCAAGGGGGGCGAGGCGCTGGAGACGGCCCACCAGATCGATGTCATCGTGTTCGACAAGACGGGCACAATCACCGAGGGCAAGCCCTCTGTCACAGACCTGCTGGCCGTGGACGGCTTCCCCGCCGCGAGCCTGCTGCAGCTCGCCGCCTCCGCCGAGAAGGGCTCGGAGCACCCGCTGGGCCGGGCCATCGTGGCGGACGCGCAGGACAAGGGGCTGGAACTGTTGAAAGCGGACAGTTTCAACTCTATCACCGGGCATGGCATAGAGGCGCGTATAGGCGGCCAGGCCGTGCTCGCAGGCAACCGCAAGCTCATGGACGGGCGCGGCATCGCGCTGGCGGAACTGGAGGCCGACTCCGACAGGCTTGCCGGCGACGGCAAGACGCCGATGTATGTCGCTGTGGACGGGCGGCTCGTGGGCATAGTGGCCGTGGCCGACGTGGTGAAGCCGTCCAGCAGGGAGGCGATCGAGGATCTCAATAGGATGGGGATCGGCGCCGTCATGATCACCGGGGACAACCGCAGGACCGCCGACGCCATAGCCAGGCAGGCAGGCATCGGCCATGTGCTCGCCGAGGTCCTGCCCCAGGATAAGTCCGATGCGGTGAAGAAGCTACAGGGCGAAGGCAAGAGGGTGGCCATGGTGGGCGACGGGATCAACGACGCGCCCGCGCTGGCGCAGGCAGACATCGGCATTGCCATAGGCTCTGGCACCGATGTGGCGATGGAGAGCGCGGACATTGTGCTCATGCGCTCCGATCTGCGCGATGTGCCTACCGCGATCCATCTGAGCAGGCGCACGATCCGCAATATCAGGCAGAACCTGTTTTGGGCCTTTGGGTACAATGTCGTCGGCATCCCGATAGCTGCCGGCATCCTGCGCCTGCTGTGGGGCGGGCCGCTGCTCAACCCGATCTTCGCGGCGGCGGCCATGTCCCTCAGCTCCGTGTCCGTGCTCACGAATGCGCTGCGGCTGAAGCGGTTCAAGCCCACGCACTGAAGCGGGCCAACGGCAGCGGCGCATGCCAAGGGGGGGCCGGGGCCGCATAGCCGCATGGGCCAGCGGCAGCGTTGCGTGGGCAGGCGCAGCAAAACCGGCGGCAGCGTGGCTGCGCCGGTAGGCAGGCATAAAGCTGCGCCGGCGCCGGCGGCGCTGGCCAGCCCCAAGCCCTTGCGTTATCTTACGCTATATAATATCCACATGCTCCCCGGCAAGCGCCTTGTTCATGCTGCGTATGGCGCAGAATTTGCCGCACATGGAGCAGGTGCCCTCTTCCTCAGGCGCGGCTTTCTCACGATAGCTGCGCGCCTTCCCGCCGTCAATGGCCAATGCGAACTGTGTGTCCCAGTCCAAGGCGCGCCGCGCCTCGCTCATGCGCCGATCCGCATCCCGCGCGCCAGCTATGCCTTTGGCTATGTCCCCGGCGTGCGCGGCGATCTTGGCCGCGACGATGCCTTCCTTCATATCCTCCAGATCCGGCAGGGCCAGATGCTCCGCCGGCGTCACGTAGCAGAGGAAGGCCGCCCCTGCGGCCGCGGCTGCGGCGCCGCCTATTGCCGAGGTTATATGATCGTAGCCGGGGGCGATGTCCGTGACGAGCGGGCCCAGCACATAGAAGGGCGCGCCCTTGCAAATGGTCTGCTGCAGCTTCACATTCGCGGCTATCTGGTCCAGCGGCATATGCCCCGGCCCCTCGACCATCACCTGCACGCCGCGCTCCCACGCGCGCTCCGTAAGCTCGCCCAGCCGCACCAGCTCCTCCATCTGGCACTGATCGGAAGCATCCTCTATGCATCCCGGCCGGCATGCGTCGCCCAGGCTGACCGTGACATCGTGTTCGCGGCAGATTTCAAGAAGCTCGTCGTAATGCTCGTAGAATGGGTTCTCCTCCCCCGTCATCGACATCCACGCGAATATGAGCGAGCCCCCGCGCGAAACGATGTTCATCAGCCGCTTGCCGGCCTTCAGCTGCGATATCGTCTTGCGCGTGAGCCCGCAGTGCAGCGTGACGAAATCGACGCCGTCCTCCGCGTGCGCGCGCACGACGGCAAGGAAATCCTCCGCGCTCAGTTCGTCCAAGGGGCGGCGGAAATGGATCACGGCGTCGTAGACAGGCACTGTGCCGATGGCGGCCGGGCATTCGCGCACAAGCGTGCGGCGGAACCCGCGCGTGTCGCCATGCGAGCTCAGATCCATTATCGCGTGGGCGCCCATGCCCACCGCAGCGCGCACCTTGTCCATTTCCATGCCATAATCATTGCAGTCCTTGGAAACGCCCAGATTGACATTTATTTTCGTGCTCAGGGCGGAGCCTATCCCGATATGGTCCAGGCACAGATGCCTGCGGTTGGCGGGTATGACGGCCGTGCCCTTTGCCACAAGCGCCTGGAGTTCCGACGGCGCCATGTGCTCCTTCCGCGCGGCCGTCTCCATCTCCTGCGTTATGACGCCCTGCCGCGCGGCTTCCAATTGTGTCAGGTATTTCAATGTATGCTCCATATTCCCGGACCCTGCCGGCCCGTTTTGCGCGGTTTATGGCAGGATATTGCCCGCTGCCATGAATATTTCGTACCACTCTTCGCGCGTTATGCTCACCTCGGCGGCCTTTATGCAGTCCTTCAGGCGCCCTATGTTCATCGTTCCGGTCAGCGGCTGGATCTTCGCGGGATGCCGCAATATCCAGGCAATGGCCATGGTGGTGCTGTTCACGCCGTACTTCTTGCCCAATTCGTCCAGTTTGGCGTTGAGTTCCGGGAATTTCGGGTTGCCGATGAACACGCCCTCGAAGAATCCGTACTGGAACGGGGACCATGCCTGCACGGTAATGTCCGAGAGGCGGCAGAAATCCAGCACGTCGCCGTCCCTGTCAACAGCGAAGCCGTCCTCCATGTTCACATGGATGCCCCGCGATATCATGGTCGCGTTCGTTATGCTCAGCTCAAGCTGGTTCACTATTATCGGCTGGCCCAGATATTTCTTCAGCAGCTTGATCTGCATCGGGGTCTGGTTCGAGACGCCGAAATTGCGCACCTTGCCGCTGCTGTGGAGGATGTCGAAGGCCTCCGCCACCTCTTCCGGCTCGACCAGCGCGTCGGGGCGGTGCAGCAGCAGTATGTCAAGATAGTCGGTCTTCAGGCGCTTCAGGCTGCCGTCCACCGCTTCCAGGATGTGCTCTTTGGAAAAATCGAACATCTTGCCGGGATGGATCCCGCATTTAGACTGTATTATGAACTTCTCCCTAATATCGGCGTTCATATGGGCGGCTTCCGCGAACAAGGACTCGCTAAGCCCGTCATTGTAGATGTCGGCATGGTCGAAGAAATAGGCCCCTTCGTCCAGCGCCGCCTGCACAAAGGCCTCAGCCTCCGCCCGGCCCAATTTGTTGATGCGCCAGCAGCCTACGCCTATGACCGGCACTTCCAGGTTTGAAACACCAAGTTTCTGCTTTCTCATTTCATGGCTCCTTCCATTTGACATATGGCAATAAGGGCGGCCTTCCCCGCCTGATGGATTTCAGGCATCCGGCAGCATGCCCTACGCGCCCTGCCCGGCCTAACCCGCCCGATGGATTCCAAAAGGCAAGATCCTGGCCGGGGCGCATGTGTGGGCATTCCCCCGCCTGATGGATTTCAGGCGTCATACATAGAGATATTTATTCCCATTATCTGAAATTCCAACCATTAAATATTATTATTTCGAACTATTTTAGGACTGTTTATTTGCGGCATTTTCAGCGTTTTGGTTGAAAAACGCATCCCTTTGTGATATATTTATTTAAAGCCACTACTGTTCACCTAGCAAAAAATGCGGCAGGGCGCCGATGCCCTGCTCATATTGGAAATAAAAGGAGATGACATGCCAGCACAGACTTGCGGCCAATGCGCGGCCATGATCCCGGAGGGCGAAAACTTCTGCCCGGCCTGCGGCACGCCGATCTACAGGCAAGATGGCTTCGAAGAGCCCGGCGCGCAGCAACACAGCGATGGGCATGGCGGCGGCCAGACAACTGACGCGGGCAGCCAGACAGTCGGCGTTGGCAACCAGACAGCCGGCGCGGGCTTCGGGCAAGAAGGCTTTGAAAAGCTTGGCGCGGGCTTCGGGCAAGAAGGCTTCGAAAAGCCCGGCGCGCAGCAGCGCGGCGAGGGACCGGGCGGCGACCGGCCAACCGGCTCTGGCAACCAGACAGCCGGCGCGGGCTTCGGGCAAGAAGGCTTTGAAAAGCCGCACTATGATCAGGCGTATGCAGCTGGCGGCTACTATCCGCCGGGCTATGGCGCCCCGCCGGGCTATGACGCCCCGCCAGGCTATGGTGCCCCGCCGGGGCAGCCGCCCCCGTCATATGTCTACATATACTCAGGGCTGCCCCAAGATCAGGGGCCGACCAGCGCGGGTTCGTATTTAGGCCACATCGTGCTGTACTCCCTAGGGGTTATAGGCCTGGTGCTTGCGATCATTTTCATGAGGGATACTTCAAGGACCCAGAATTTCAGGAATTTTACCAAGGCGTTCTTGATTTTGAACGCAGTAAGCATGGCGTTTGCCCTTATTATGTGCCTATTATTCTATAGCTCCTTGTTTTGGTTCTTTTATAGAACGCTTTGATGACAGTAAGCAGTAATTGGAGGTAAACATGGCACAGAAAACTTGCCCAGTATGCGGCGGCGCCATTTCCGAGTGGGAAAAACCCTGCCCGCATTGCGGCATAGTCCCTGATAACACACAGCCTAGGCAAGGGCAGCCTAGTTTCGGCGGCGGCACGCCGCCGGGGCAGCAGCCTGGTTTCGGCGGCCACACGCCGCCGGGGCAGCAGCCTGGGTTCGACAGCAACACGCCGCCAGGGCAGCAGCCCGGCTTCGACAGCCACACGCAGCCGGGGCAGCAGCCTGGCTTCGACAACTATGCGCAGCCGGGGCAGCAGCCTGGGTTCGACTGCTATGCACCGCCGGGGCAGCAGCCTGGCTTCGACGGCTATACGCAGCCTGGGCAGCAGCCTGGCTTCGACGGCTATGCGCAGCCTGGGCAGCAGCCTGGATTTGACGGCTATGCGCCACCTGGGCAGCAGCCTGGGTTCGGAGGCTACACGCCGCCGCCAGGGCAGCCCGGATACGGCGCTTATTCCCAGCCATATGGAGGCGCGGACAACAGACCGGTTTCTGTCTCTTCCTACTTGGGGCATTACCTTCTGTATTGCATACCGATCGCTGGCATCATTATTGCCATTATCCATATGCGCGACGCTTCGCGCCCATTGGATTTCAGGAATTTCGCGAAAGGCGTGCTGATATTGCAGATCGTATACTTCTGCATAATCGCTTTATTCACAGGGTGCATCATTACAACGGCAATGGCAGAGTTCACCAGTAATACTATGGACACAGTGATAAACGATATTATTTAAATTAATGGCTCGGCCTGCTGCGATACTGCGGTTCTGGCTATAACAAAAAAGAGAGGTTTGATCCATGGCATTTTGCAGCAATTGCGGCACATTTGTGCCGGACAGCGAAGATACATGCAAAATATGCGGATGGCATGTGCCCCCTATCGGCGATCAGCAGGGACGGAACGCAGGGCAGGCGCAGGGCACGCCCATATGGCAGGTGCCCCCTGCCAGCGCCCAACAGGGCCAGCAAGATGGCGCGGGGCAAGCGCAGGACGGCCC
>JAIRSA010000142.1 GCA_031255695.1 Eubacteriales Family XIII. Incertae Sedis bacterium
TAGATATCTCCGAGATAATAGCCTATGGCGGGGAGCTGCGGCATGAGCACAAAGACGAGGTGCTCAGCGCCATCAAGGCAGGGATCAACACGATAGAAAGCTCAAGCATGGGCAGGCTATTTGATGCAGTGGCGTCCATGCTAGGCATGGGCGACGAAAACCGATATGAAGGCGAGTGCGCTATAAAACTGGAGAATGCGGCGGCGGAGGCGCTTGTACACCCCGGCAGAAACAGGGCCGGCGATTTGGCGCTGAAGTTCCATATGGATGTCGCTGCGGCCACTGCGGACGGATGCGGGCAGGCCCGCGAGATGACGGGGGTCAATCAGGTCGCCCTAAGCGGCGGCGTGTTCCAGAACAAGATATTGATGGAAGAATGCCTTAGACTGCTCAGAAACATGGGCTTTTCGGTCTATTACAATATCGCCGTCCCCACAAACGACGGCGGGATCGCGCTAGGGCAGGCCTTCATAGGCCTGCGCCATCTCGAAGGGCAGCGCCAGCCAACGGGCTGATAGCCGGGTGCCTCACCCAGCCTTCGCAGGCACCACGCCCGGGCGTCCGCGTCAAGCGCCTACCCGGATAGTACAGGCGCCCCATCCAGCCTTCGCAGGCGCCCAACCCATCCTTGGTCCAAGCGGCCGGGCGGATAACGCTATCAGATACAGAATGCGGCGTACAGCGGGACGGATTTGATGTTGTTTTCGAACCCGAAGTTTTTGGAGGAGACACGGATAGAGTAGGCGGGGCGGTATTTTTCCACAAACAGATTCAGGCTTCTGGATTTAGTGCGCTTGCCGGCTTTGACTTCGACCGCGATGATATCGTTGCCTTTTTGCAGCACAAAGTCCAGCTCGGCCGTCCCGTCGGTGGCCCAATAGTACAAACCGTACCCTTTTCTGGCTAGAGCCTGCGCCACGAGATTTTCGGCCATAGCGCCGAGAAATCTGTTTTCGATCTCCCCGGCCGCCAAAACGCTTGCCTGGGATATGCCGCTTTTCATGGTCAGCAAGCCAACGTCGCCCATATATAGTTTGAAGCTGGCAAGGTCGCTGTATACCGAAACCGGCATCATGCCATGCTCGACGCGCCGGCACTTCAGCACGATACCCGCAAATTCCAGCCAGTCAAGGGCTTCGCCAAATATGGCCGCAGTGCCGCCCTTTTGCGCCAGCTTGTATTGAAACTTTTTGTTTTCCTTTGCAAGCTGCATCGGGATGGAGTTATACGCGGCGCGGATCCTGACACTGTCTGCGTTGGTCGCGTATTTCGCCATATCCGCGATGTAGTCGTTGATGATTCTGTTCTGCACATCCGGCACAGTAAGCAGGCTGCCCGTCTCCGCAAATTCCAGAATAGCCTTGGGCATCCCGCCAATGATGAGATATTGCCGATATAGATCAAGCGCTTTCTCGTGCATCCCCGCAGGCAGCGCCTCGTCGGAATCAAAGGCCTGTTTGATTTCTTCGCAGAGCGGGCGCTCATCCAGCGCCCACAGGTATTCCTCGAAGTCCAGCGGGAACATCGTCATGGAATCCACATTGCCTACAGGGAATGATTGCCTTTCGCGGTTGATGGCAACGCCGAGCAGGCTGCCCGCGCCGATGATGTGATATTCCGGCTTTTGTTCATTGAAATATTTCAGCGATGTCAAAGCGCGGGGGCAGGATTGGATTTCGTCGAATATAATCAGCGTATCGCCGGGGACAATCCGTTCCTTCGATTCGATTTCCAAAAAGCGCAGAATTCGTTCCGGCTCAATATTGTCGGCGAAATATCCGGCAACCGTCTGGTTGGTTTCAAGGTTGAAATAGGCTGTGTTTCTATAATGCTGCTCGCCGAGCTTGCGGACAGTATGCGTCTTGCCGACCTGCCTCGCGCCGTAGACCAGCAGCGGCATGCGCCCATGCGGCTTGCCTTTCCAATCCAATAGGCTCTCGGTAATTTTTCGTTTCATGCGCGTCCGCCCCCTTCATCCATGATAATACGATGAATAAAGTATACCACGCCCGGAACAATAAGTCAGCAAAAATAAAAATATTTTTATTTTTAACCAATTAAAAATCCACACCCCCCACATGCCGCGGGCATCAGCCGGCGGGCTGCAGGAAGTAGGCCGCGATGTACAGCAGGTATATGTGGGCGGGGTAAAATACGTAGAAGAAGTACTTGCCGCCGCGCCCGCGGCTGCCGTTGTAGAGGAGCATGCCGATGGCGGCTATGCCCATCAGCCACTGGACGTTCGAGTCGCCGGGCGCCGAGATGAAGGTCAGGATCGAGCACAGCACGAGGAAGCCGGCCTGCAAGAGCCGCTTTTCCCTGAAGACGTAGAATATGACCCCCATGAGCACCATGATGGGGCCGCCCTCCGTCGTCATGATGTTGGGTATCATCTTGAAGATGACGATGAAGGCCCACCTGGGCATTGACGCCATGATATCCGCCGAGCCGAACAGGGCGAGGACAGCGGCCGCGGCCAGGAGCGACACCAGTATGATGGCGGCGCCCAAGACGGCGCGGGAAGCCTTCTTCTCCGCAATGCCGCCGCGTATCAGGTCGAAAGCCAGGAGATACACAGTTATCAGGAACATAGTCCCGAAGATATTGTTTATGAGCGCGACATCTGGGTTCGGCATGGCGCCCGACAGCAGCGTCGACGCGATGTTCATGAATTCGTAGCCGACGAACAGCTGAAGCATGTACTTCCTGCGGCTGCGCGTGTAGAAAAACCCTTCGGCGCACAGGAAGATGAAGATGGGCGCCACAGGCCGGCCGAGCCATGTGAACCAGCCGGGCGCGCCGTTGGCGAGGAACATCTGGTGGACATGGTCGAAGACCATCAGCGCTGCGGCGATGTATTTTAGCTGGCTGCCCGTCAGCCCCCACTTGGCGGGCGCCTGCGTTTCGTTCAAAGTCATGAGTTTACCCCCTTTGCTGAATATACTCTTTATTGATAATGTTCTTGCTGCCCCAATAGGTCGACAGGAAATAGCCGCCGTATATGAGCACTATGACGCCTGCCGTGAACACGCTGCTCCCGATGATCGACATTTCGCCCAGCGTGCCGGCCAGCCTGGCCGCGACGCCTATCCCCACGGCAGAATGCACGAGCGCGAGCGCCAGCGGCGCGCCGAAGTAGATGAGTATCTGGGAGAACAGGGCGCCGCCTATCATCCTGTCGTCGGCGCCGAGCTTGCGCAGCAGGCCGTAGCGCCTTACGTTGTCGCTTGTCTCCGAAAGCTGCGTGATCGCCAGCACCGTGGCCGAGGCTATCAGGAATATCATCCCCAGGTACACAGCGAGGTAGGCGATCGCGGTGGTCGCTTCGCTGGTCTTCTCAAGGACGTCCGTCCGGGTCTCTGTGCCGCTGGAGAAGCGCGCACTGCTGTAGCCCGGCAGATACGCGGCGAGGTCGAGCTTCTTCAGGGACGACACGCACAGCCTCTCGTATTCGCCGCTGTCCGCTATGTAGTTAATATGAAGGGTGTCCCTTGCGGCGGGAATGCCCTCCAGCAATGCGTCGTTGACCACGAAGATGATCGCGTAGACCCCGTTCGGCGAGGTTTCAAGCGCATTGTCCATGAACAGATCCGGCCCGGTCCGCAGCGCCGCGCCGTTGAGGGTGAGCGCGGAGTTCAAGCCAATGGATTCCTTGACCAGCCTAGGCAGGTTGCCTGTCATGCCGCAGTTCACGGCGAACTCTTCCGCTTCCAGCGTAATGGGCGGAAGCCCTTGCATTTCGAGTAATCTGTTGTAATCCGACAGCTTGATGTATTCTATGGGCATGTCGGCGGGCATGCCGGCATGCAGATTCAGCATGAACTTCGCGTCGGAGGCGTAATAGCGTGCCTCCAGGTATTCCCGTGCGAAACTGTTTATGTCAATGCCGTCCGCCGCGAGCGCGGCAGCTATGTCCAGGCCATCATAGCGCTGGGCGCTGTCATCCGCCCCATCTGTCTGGGCAGCCACGGTGAACGTGGCGCTGTACGGCGCGCTCTTGCCCATATCGGCCTTGATCGCACTGGTGAGGCCGATGCCGGACGAAAGGGTGCATATCGCCACGAACAGCATGAGGCACACGAAGGTGATGGAGACGTAGGCCGTATTGATCTTGCTGTTGAGCTGGCGCAGCACGAACATGTTCAGCCTGGTGAGGTACACGTTCTTGCTCTGCTGCAGCAGCTTCAGGAAGAAGCCCGACAGCGAGAAGAAGAACAGGAATGTGCCCACGACGCCGAGGCATGCCGCAATCGAGATGACAGGGCCTGTGGGGAACAGCCCAGGACGTGTTATTGTCCTATAAGCCGATATGATCAGGATGAGCGCGGCAATGAAGACGCATATCGACAGCTTGAGGCGCGGCGGCTTGAAATGCTCGTTCTTGCGGTCGGCGTATATCAGGTTTATGAGGCGCTGCCTCCTTATGGTGATCACGTTGAAGGCCAGGACGATGATGAAGGTCAGCCCGAAATAGGCTATGGCGTCATTGGCGGCCGAGGGCGAGAAGACAAACGAGAAGCCCTTGATATTGGCGCCAATAAGCCCGGCCGTCACTATGGCCATGCCTTGGGAAAGGAAGATGCCGAGCACGAGCCCCGTCACGAGCGAGAGTATGCCGACCAGCACGGTCTCGCATATGAGAATGCGCGATATGCGCCCCTTCCCCATGCCCAGCGTCATGTAGATGCCGAATTCCTTTTTCCTCCGCTTGATCAGGAAGCCATTGGCATAGATGATCAGGAACGCGAGGATGCACGATATGAAGGCCGAGACGACGTCCATCATGCGCGACAGCGTGGAAAGGGCCAGGGACTGGCTGGAGGTCAGTTCCATTATTGCCTGCTGGCTCTCTATTGAATTGAATATATAGAATATGCATACGCCAAATGTGAGCGTGAGGAAGTATATGGTATAGTCCTTGAAGCTTTTCTTGACGTTCTGAAGCGCGATATTAAGCGACATCACTGCCATCACCCCCAAGCAGGCTTACAACTTCCATTATCTTGTCGAAGAACTGTTTGCGGCTGTCCCTGCCGCGCGAGATCTGATGGAACAGCCTGCCGTCGCGGATGAACAGGATGCGGCCGCAGTAGCTTGCCGAGAAGGCGTCGTGCGTGACCATCAGTATGGTAGCGCCGCGCTCGGCCACAAGCCGCTGGAAGCTTTCGAGCAGCATGCGCGCGGATTTGGAGTCGAGCGCCCCGGTGGGCTCGTCGGCCAGTATGAGGGACGGGTCTGTGACGATGGCCCTGGCGCTGGCGACGCGCTGCCTCTGCCCGCCGGACATCTGGTAGGGGTATTTGGAAAGCACATCGGCGATGCCGAGGACGGCCGCCACGTCATTCACGCGCGCGGCGATCTTGCGCGGGGGCGTCTTCATTATCGTGAGGGCCAGCGCGATATTCTCGAAAGCGGTCAGTGTGTCGAGCAGGTTGAAATCCTGGAATACAAAGCCCAGCGACTCCCTGCGGAATTTTGAGAGCGCCTTTTCGCCCATGGACGTTATGTCCGTCCCGCCGATCAGTATCTGGCCGGAAGTGACCGTGTCAATGGTAGAGATGCAGTTGAGCAATGTGGTCTTGCCGCTGCCCGAGGCGCCCATGATGCCGACGTACTCGCCGGAATCCACATCGAAGCTGATGCCGTCCAGCGCCTTCGTAAGGTTGTTCCTGTTTCCATAGTACTTCTCAATATTATGAGCCTTCAATATAACCGACATAAATAACCTCCAAACTTTATATGGCAGTGGGGGCGGCGCGTTTTGCCGCGCGCCCTGCCGCGTCCTTGCATCCTGCCGCGCCCTTGCGTTTTGCCACGTTTTGCCGCGTACCGGCGTCATGTCGCGTCCTTGTGTACTGCCATGTCCTTGCGCCCTGCCGCTTTTTTGCCGCTGTGGCGCATTCCGCCGCCTCTATGGCGCCCTGCCTGGCGAAACCAAGACATGGCGCCTGCGGCCCCTGCGGCGGGTATAAAACCCCTTCGGTGCCCATCGACATGTGACGGTGGGGGACGGCGTTTTGTAACCCCGTTTTGTCATGCCTCCCCGCTTTGCCACATAAGAATTGGCGGCGTATGCAGGCCGCCGCCCCTTCCTCTTTGTATATATAGAGCATCCCCCGTATAGAGCATCCCCTTTATAGAGCGTCCCCTTTGCAGGGCATCCCCCTTATGGAGCATCCCTTTTATAGAGCATCCCTTTTGCAGATTCCCAGCCTGGCGGCGCATTGCCCGGCGCTTAAACGCCGGGCGGCCCGCCGGATTGCCTGGATTGTCGATGAACTGTAACCCAGTATAAAGGACAAAGAAAAAAACTGCCATAGGGCAAGCTTTCATGGAACTTACATTTTTGTAATGTTTCGCGCCCAAGCACCCGGCGGGCCCTGCCATACAAAAAATATTCCACAAGGAAAGTGCGATTTTTTTGAAAAATCAGAAAGCGTAATAAATGTATTTTAAAAGACATTAGTTGTAAATAATGAATGCAAATCACAATAAATTAATATTTTTTTGTAATTTTACAGACAAGTATTTCCGGTTTTTGGGCTGGCATTATATGTTTTTTACTTGACATTTATGAAATTTTAGTTTAACCTTTACACAGGAATATGGTACCATGGAGGAGTGCCCACTGTCTTCCGGCTTGCCATTCCTGCACTACACAGACGTCTGTCCGGCATTGGCGCCGGAGGCGATAACAGTTATAGTATCGTGTGTTTAGTTCTAAGAAATGGAGGAGAGAAATGAAGAAAAAGTTATTTTCGATTCTGCTGGTGATCGCAATGGTCTTTACGCTTTCAGCTTGCGGTGGCGGTGGCGGCAACAACGAGCCGGCGTCGAACGAACCAAGCGATCAGCCTGCGGCTAGCGGCGAGAACCTCAAGGTCGGCGTTTCGATGCCTACCCAGAGCCTGCAGCGCTGGAACCAGGATGGCTCCAACATGAAGCAGCAGCTGGAAGCCCAGGGCTATGAAGTCGATCTCCAGTATGCCGGCGACAACGACATCCCGACACAGGTAGCGCAGCTTGAGAACATGATTTCCACGGGATGCCAGGTGCTCGTAATAGCGGCCATCGACGGCACGTCCCTCACCAACGTAGTAGACAGCGCAAAGGATGCCGGCATAGCGGTCATAGCTTATGACAGGCTGATCATGAACACCGACGGCGTCGCCTACTATGCCACGTTCGACAACACCCTCGTAGGCAGGATGCAGGGCGAATACATCCGTGACACCCTGGACTTGGACAACACATCGGGCCCCTACAACCTGGAGATGTTCACAGGCTCGCCTGACGACAACAACATCGTCTTCTTCTTCGGCGGCGCCCTTGAAGTCCTTCAGCCCTACATCGACTCCGGCAAGCTGGTAGTGCCGTCCGGGCAGACCGAAAGGGATCAGTGCGCCATCCAGTCGTGGAGCTCCGAAATCGCCCAGAGCCGTATGGAGAACCTGATCGCGGCGCAGGGCTATGGCCCGAACGGGACCAAGCTCGACGCAGTGCTCTGCAGCAACGACTCCACAGCACAGGGCGTTACGACGGCCCTGAAGAACGCTGGCTACACAGCCGACAACTTCCCGATCATAACCGGTCAGGACTGCGACAAGCCCTCCGTCATCAACATGAAGCAGGGCACCCAGTCGATGTCAGTATTCAAAGACACCCGTACGCTGGCAGCCCGCGTCGTCCTCATGGTCGACTCGATCCTGAAGGGCACGGAGCCTGAACTCAACGACACCGAGACTTACGACAATGGCACGGGCGTCATCCCGTCCTTCCTGTGCGACCCGGTGGTCGGCACCATCGACAACTACAAAGAGCTCTTGATTGACAGCGGATACTACACCGAAGCGGACGTAACGCCTGAGGAATAGTCCACAAACTAGAATAGCGACAGGTCATTATCAAGGCGGGCGGGGGATTCCCGTCCGCCTATTTGATGCCTAGGCAAACTTGCACGGACTTTCCGCCGGGTTTAACAGCACTTTGCGGAGCCGTATTCATTATTTTACCGGAATAATTTAAGTCATACACAGCTGGGAGGGAAATGGCCTTGAAAGATTATCTTCTCAAAATGCAAAACATTACCAAACTGTTCTCCGGTGTAAGGGCTTTGAACAATGTGAGCTTCGATGTTGAAGAGGGGGAGATCCACGCGATCGTTGGGGAGAACGGCGCGGGCAAGTCTACGCTGATGAATATTCTGAGCGGCGTATACGGGTACGGAAGCTACGAAGGCAACATAATCTATGGTGGCGAGGAATGCCGTTTCGGAGGCATTCGTGACAGCGAAGAAAAAGGCATAGTAATAATTCATCAAGAGCTGGCGCTTGTGCCGCATATGAGCATAGCCGAAAACATGTTTCTCGGCAATGAGCGCGGGAAGCAGATGAATATAGATTGGGGCGAGACCTACCAGAAAGCCGAAGAGCACATGGGCATAGTAGGCCTGAAGGAATCGCCGAGGATGCTTATAAAAGACATAAGCGTCGGCAAGCAGCAGCTTGTCGAGATCGCCAAGGCATTGGCTAAGAGCGTAAGGCTCCTCATACTGGACGAGCCGACGGCCTCGCTTAACGAGGACGACAGCCAGAAGCTGCTGGCGCTCCTGCTTCAGTTCAAAAATGAAGGCATAACTTCTATTCTTATTTCACATAAGCTAAGCGAGGTATCCCAGGTCGCCGACCGTATCACGATCCTACGTGACGGGGCGACGATAGAGACCCTGACAAAGGGCACGGACGATATTGGAGAGGGCAGGATCATCAAAGGCATGGTCGGCCGCGAAATCCAGGACCGCTTCCCCAAGAGGGAATCCTCTATCGGCGATGTCAGCCTCGAAGTCAAGAATTGGACAGTATATCATCCACTATACGAACGCAAGGTATGCGACAACATAAGCATAAAGGTCCATAGGGGCGAGGTCGTGGGCATAAGCGGCCTTATGGGTGCCGGCAGGAGCGAGCTTGCTATGAGCGTGTTCGGCAAGATATACGGGCGGGGCATAAGCGGCTCCGTGTATCTGGACGGGAAAGAGGTGAAACTCAACACCGTGCAGGACGCCATCAACAACAAGCTTGCATACGTCACGGAGGACAGGAAGACCAACGGGCTCATACTGTCGAACCCGATCAGGGTGAACGTGACGCTCGCGAACCTCGGCAGGATCAGCAATCATGGGACGATAGACAGCAACAAGGAGAGGGCTGACGCGGAGGAGTACAAAGACATGCTGAATGTCAAATGCAACAGCATCGAGCAGCTGGCGAGTAGCCTTTCGGGCGGGAACCAGCAGAAGGTGCTGCTCAGCAAGTGGATGTACGCGCAGCCGGAATTCCTTATACTGGACGAACCCACAAGGGGGATAGACGTTGGGGCCAAGTACGAGATCTACACTTTTATCAACCAGCTAGTGGCCCAAAACAAATCCGTGCTGATGATTTCCAGCGAGATGCCGGAAATACTAGGAATGTGTGACCGTATCTATGTGATGAACGAGGGTCGGATTGTCGCTGAGTATTCCCGTGACGAGGCCAGTCAGGAGAAGATCATGTCCAGCATCCTCAGCGCAAGCGCGTCGTAAAGGAGAGTGATAACTATGGCTGATATAAAGAAAGCCCCGACATCGGGCAAAGAACCCAATCCCCAAGAGCGTTTGGATGTGCCCAGAGCGAATATCGGGCTGGAGTTTGTAAAGAAGAATACGATGCTCGTCGCTCTTGTGGCCGCTATGGTGCTCTTCCAAGTACTGATAACGATCAATACCGGTTCAGGTTCGTTCTTCTCGCCTGCGAACGTGACAAACCTGATCGCCCAGAACGGCTACGTGGTCATACTGGCCAGCGGCATGCTGCTATGCATACTCACTGGCGGCAACATAGACCTGTCTGTAGGCTGCGGGCTGGCCTTCATAGGCGCGGTGGCCGGTGAGCTTATGGTCAACCGCCATATGAACATATACCTGACTATTGTGATCTGCCTGCTCATAGGCACCGCGCTGGGCGCATGGCAGGCCTTCTGGATCGCCTATGTGCGCATACCGCCATTCATCGTCACACTCGCGGGCATGCTTAGCTTCCGCGGCATGGCGGGCATACTGCTCGGCGGTCTCGTCATATCGCCCTTCCCACAGGTTTACAAGCGCTATTTCAACAGCTTCCTGCCGGGTTCGGCCACACCAGCCGATCTGCTGGTGCCGCTCACCCTTGTGATAGGCGCGATAATATGCGCAGTGTTCGTGATTGCGCAGATCTACAGCCGTGTATCGAAGATCCGCAAAAAATACAATGTAGAGTCGCCTGTGGTCATGATAGTGCGCATTGTAGTCATCTGCGCCGTCATCATGTACGTGTTCTGGCTGTTCGGGCACAGCAAGGGGATGCCGGTCATACTCATCACCCTTGCGGTCGTCGTGGCTGTGTATCACTACTACACCTCGAAGACGGTCCCTGGCCGCCACCTCTACGCGATGGGCGGCAACGAAAAGGCGGCCATATTCTCCGGCATAGACACCAACAAGGTGCTGTTCTTCGCCTATACGAATATGGGCTTCCTAGTCGCTGTGGCGTCCCTGGTCTGCGTGGCGCGTTTCGACTCGGCCACGCCGTCGGCGGGCAATATGTACGAGCTTGACGCCATCGGCGCCTGCTTCATCGGCGGCGCATCGGCATACGGCGGCGTCGGCACAGTCAGCGGCGCGGTCATAGGCGCTGTATTCATGGGCGTCCTGAACAACGGCATGTCCATACTGGGCGTAGACGCGAACTGGCAGCGCACGATAAAGGGCTTTGTCCTGCTTGCCGCTGTCATCATGGACGTAGTCTCCAAGAAGCGCCGCACGGTTTCGTAAAGCCAGCTAGGCATATGGCGGCAGCCCGGGCCCCATAGACCGGGCCGTAGGCATAATCGAGCAATCATCCCGGAATCCCCTTTGCCGGCAACGCAAAGGGGATTCCGTTTGTATGTGGGCCAAAATAGATGGCGGATGCCTCCGCCTCAAGGGCGGGGGGGTCTGTAATAGATGGCGGATGCCTCCACCTCCAGGGGGGGCTGTTCGTATGTGGGCCCAAAGCCCCGCCGTCCAATACTGCTCGCAGTAAATTTATAAACATGTAACTGCAATGTAATGAAACATGCCATGTTTTTTGATATAATCTAATGTAATAGGCTCTCTCAAACAGAAAGGCAGGAGGTGGTAGAATGTGCGGAAAAAGGATCAGGGCGAAGATAGGCGCTGCAGTGCTTGCCCTATTGATGGCCGCGACAACGGGAGCGGCGGCTGCGGCCGATATCGACTATAGATCATGGGATTCTATGGGGGTCTACCCGCAGGACGTGCTCAATACCAAGTATTTCAGCTCGGTCAAGGCCCTGATGGACGCAGCGGTGATAACAGGGGACACGGACGGGCTTTTCCATCCGGAGAAATCCATAACGCGGGCGGAGTTCGCCGCGATAGCGGCGCGCGCCACGCATCAGCAGAACATAGGCGACGACAAGGCAAACTTTGACGATATGGCAGGCTACGGCTGGGCGGAGGGCTATATAAACCGCTGCTATGCGCAGGGCTGGATAAAGGGCGTAGGCGGCTCGAAGTTCGACCCTGGCAGGGATGTCTCATACGCCGAGGCCTTGACGATCCTCATACGGATACAGCGGGGCCAGCAGGACGAGCTGATCGGGCCATGGCCGAAGGCCTACATCGAATATGCGGACATGTACAACCTGACGGGCACGGTCGAGGTGCTTGACTGGATGGCGCCCGCGCTAAAGGGCGATGTGGCGATCATCACGAACCGCATGATACCGCAGAAGCCGCTGGCGCCCACTATCGGCGGCTACGGCACATTCGGGAAGGTGACTATTACGGGGGCCGCCGGCGTGCCATTGGCGCCGCAGACGGTCGTGATAGACGTGTATAACGACACATTCCTGGATATATACCCCAACACCGACGTGACGGGCTGGTTCCTCGGCCTGTCGGCCAACGGCCTGAACGCGGTGATAAAAGACAGGATAGTGGCGGGCATGGGCAGGGTGGCCATAGAGATCAGCGGCACCCCGGTGAACGCGGCCAGCGTCCAGTTGAGCGCCACAGTGCCATCCTTCGTGCTTAAAAGCGGCAATGCCATCGCCGTTTCGCAAAACAGCGGCGCGGTGTTCGATATATCATTATGATATGTTCTAATGTAAGCATCTGATGTAAGCAAATGTGAAATGTGATATGAAATGAGGTATAATATGGAAAAGAAAGCGAGAAGCACTATGAGATCGGGGGCCTTGCGGATAATTTCAGTGGTGACGGCGCTTGCGCTGTGCACAGCGGGGCTCGCCTATGCGGCCATACCGCCCGACATCGCGGGCAAGCCATACGAGCAGGCAGTGACGGCATTGGCGGAAAAAGACATAATAACCGGGGATGTGGACGGCAATTTCTACCCGGACAGCAACCTGACACGCGCGCAGATATGCACCATAATCGTGAAAGCCATGCAGGCGCCGGCCGCACAGGTGGACGGCACGGCCACCCAGGACGTGAAGCGGAGCGGCTTCCCTGACATGCAGGGCTATGACTGGGCGGAAGGCTATATCGCCTACGCGGTCGAGAAGGGCGTGGTCACAGGCTATCCCGAAGGCGACTTCAGGCCAGGCAACAACGTGAGCATGAACGAGCTCATCACCATGACCATGCGCGCGGCGGGGTACAGCGACAGCAGCCTGGGCGGGGTCTGGCCGGAGAACTACATCTCCAAGGCAGGCGACACGGGCGCGCTCGCGGGCATAACCGCGCCGCTCCCGCAGCATGCCACGAAGTGGATGGCCGCGCAGCTGGTGTATAACGTGCTTACGAAGATAGAGGAGCAGGGCCGGGCGCAGGCGAGCGACACGCCGTCCGGGCAGACATCCGGCCAGCAGGGCGGCAATGCGGTGCCCGCAAGCGGGGATCTGACGTACATCGCTAACGGGAAGTTCGACGCGAACATCTTCACCTTCGGCGGCAAAGAGATAGCGCAGGATGCCGTGGTGTACACATACGGGATCCGGGCGGACTACAGGAGCGACATGAAGATGTCCGAAGACGATTCGGACTATCTGCACGGCACGGTGTACAAATACAAGAATGTAGAGACACCGGCCTGGTATGAGCTCAATGACGGCAAGGTATCGAAGCTCATCCTTCCGAACGACGTCGGCTTCAGCGGCTACGCCTATGGGGTCATAAACGGGGTCGTGAAGATCTCCGACGGCGAGAACAATGCCGTGGACGGCTTTGTGACGATCTCGGCCGGCAGATCGATAACCTGGCCGGGGGCGGCGGATCTGGCGAGCGTCAATGTGCCGGGCACCAACGACTATTCAGGCGGCGAGGTCTACGAGTTCCGCCTCAGAAACGGCAAGGTGCTGAGCGTGGCCTCGGTAGACGGCCGTTTCAACACGCCCATGATATCCGCGGCGAAAGAGGTCGTGAGCAACGGCAGCTTCATTGATGTCACCGCCAAGAACGGCAATGTGATCACGCTTGGGGAAGAGGTGATAGAGCTGAAAGAGCAGGTGACGGTGTACTATCTCGACCAGAAAACGGGCAAATACACACCCGCAAGCCCAGGCAGCGTGCGCCCCAGGACCAGCGTGCGCATGTACGACGTCTCGGACGACAAGGATCCAGCAGTGGATATAGTGATAGTGCAGAGATAGCGCGGGGCTGGCTCGTGACAGTGCGCGGCTGGCTCAGGACAGTGCGCGGGCAGCGCGGGGCTGGGGCTCGTGACAGGGCAGATGCAGCGGGGCTGGCTCAGGACAGCGCGCGGGCAGCGCGGGGTTGGCAGCGCGGGGCTGGATCGTGACAGTGCGCAGGCAGCATGAAAATAACGAATGGGCGGCGCATGGGCAGCGCATAGATGGCGCTGCCCATGCCCGTCCTATTAAATAAGGCCGGAAGGGATGTGTTTTCCATCCAGAATATTCCTTCACAGAAAAAACACATTCCCTTCAGCCCTTGGAAAACCAGGCTTGCAATTGACATAATATTACGAAAAAAATATATTCAGTGTACAATTCCCCTTTCTGTTGATATAATGGGTACAATCTCAATTTAAGAAAGGGGATGAAGTATGTTTAGTTTTAAAAAGATTTTGGCAATTGTGCTTTCGGTTGCTGTCGTCATGCTCTCGGCCGTCCCGGCGAGCGCAAGCGGGGGGGCGTACGGAAAGTTTTTCTTGAAGGATATAGTGATAAACGGCGTACAGATCGTCAACTACAATCTCCAGTATCCCTTCTTCATCTACGAAGACCTTACGTACATACCGCTTACGCCAGACATGGGCGACATATTTGGCTTTGGCTATGCAATGGACTGGGAAAGGAATGTCCTCGAACTGTGGAAGAAAGAGGCTAGCATTTCCAATATAAGGGATAACAGGTTCAAGAACGATGCGAACGATGTGTTGGCATGGGTCGAGGACAGCGTTTTGGTCGTAATGGCCGAGCCGCAGGGAAGCCCGGACGCGCACGGCGCATCAGGGTCAGCTGCCGTTGCCGGCGGGCTGGCGGGGGCACGGGCAGCGTATGCCGCGCCTTGGACGACGGCCGATGGCGTAGGGCTGGCGGGCGCTGCGGATGGCGCATGGCCCAGCGCGGACGCTGCGGGCGGGCAGCCCGATGAGGTTTTTCTGGATGACGTCGTTTTTTCGGAACGCGCGGACCTGCGTGCCGATGCTGAACTGATGGATGGCGTGGAGTTAGTGGATGACGCTGCCTTTGTGGACGACGCGATCTTTGCTGATGCGGCAGGCGGGCCGGAGGCTGTGGCGGATCCTGCGGATGACGCGGATGACGCGGATCCCGTGGACGCCAGCGGCCGTGCGGGCGCCCAGCCTGACAACGGCGGCGCAAGCCTTGCGGAAAAGCCGGCCGCCCTGCGCATTGCGGGTGTCGGCGCGCGCCTGATCAAGAACGCTGGCAGCGCTGCGGGGCAGCAGGCTGCTGCGGATGAGGGCCCCAAGAGCGTAAAGGCGTCCAGGGTCTTCGACACTGTGGCAGGCCAGGATGCCGTCAAGCGCGTTGTGGATCTCGGAGGGAAGTCGGTCATCATGGTGGGCGGCATACTGTATCTGCCGCTGCGTGCCATGGCGGACAATGTCATGGGCTGGGACCTGATGTTTGACCCCAATCTGGGCATATGCATAAGCACGCGCGAAGAGACGCCGGCCCGTAGCTTTTTCTCGACCGTGCAGGCGAATTTCAACAAGGGCCTCGCTAACTATATAAACACCAGGAACAAGAGCGTGAGCATAAGCCGGAGCCAGGAGCTTGTATTCCTGTTCAAGCGGGCGGCTACGGTCAACAAGCTTGATACGAAGCTGCTTATGGCTATCGCGCAGAAAGAGAGCAACTTCAGGGCTGACGCGAAGAGCCGCTCAGGCGCGGCGGGGATGATGCAGATCATGCCCAAGACGGGCGCGGCCATGGGCGTGACCCCCAACCAGCTGCTGGACGCGAAGACCAGCATCGACAAGGGGGCGGCCTATATAAGGACGCAGCTCAACAGGTACGACAACAATGTCGGCCTGGCGCTGAGCGCCTACAACCAGGGCGCAGGCAATGTGAGCCGCGGCACGTTCTCAAGGGGCTACGCGGAGAGCGTAAGCAATATCGTGAAGGACATAGACGCCTACCTCGTGAACGGGGGCTACGCCACAGGGAACTGATGCACGGAGATGGCTGTGTTATAGACAAAGAGAGCGGCGGCCGCCGCTCTTTTTTACAATTGCCTGAAATGGTGTTTCCTGATATAATAGCCAAAGGGCGGCTATTATCATTTAACGCCCTCCGCTGCGCGGAGATGGCAGATATACCGTAAAATGCGGGGCATTTTACGGTATAACAGCCAAAGGGCGGCCATTATGGATTTGAGGCCTTCCGCTGCGCGGAGATGGCTGATATGTCATAAAATGCGAGGCATTTTGCAAAGCATTTTATGGTATAATATTATCTATCGGTGAAGGAGGGTTTCGGCAGATGGCAGTAAGAAGGATATATGTTGAAAAGAAGAGAGGCTTCGATGTAGAGGCAAGGGCATTGCTGCGCGAACTGACTGACAACCTTCATCTCGGCGGGCTCACCGCCGTAAGGGTGCTGAACCGCTACGATGTCGAGAACATAGACGACGGGACATGCGAGGCGGCGATCAGCAACGTCTTTTCCGAACCGGCGGTGGACACTGTCTGCCTTGAGGATATGGAGGCGCAGGAAGGCGCCTATGTCTTTGGGCTTGAGTATCTGCCGGGGCAGTATGACCAGCGGGCCGATTCGGCGGCGCAGTGCATACGCATCATAAAGACTGACGCGAGGCCGATCATACGGTCCGCAAAGATCATCGTCCTGGAAGGGACGCTGGATGCCGTGGCCGTAGAGGCCGTGAAAAAATACATGATCAACCCGGTCGATTCGCGGGAGGCCGCGCTGGAAAAGCCGGAATCGCTGGAAATGGAACTGGAGGACCCGCCCGATGTCGCCATCGTGGAGGGCTTCACGCGCATGGACGCCGCAGCGCTGGAGCGATGCCGGAATGATGCCGGTTTCGCCATGAGCGCCGACGATATGGTCTTCGTGCAGGGTTATTTCCGCGACACGGAGCACAGGGACCCTACCGTCACGGAAATGAGGGCGATCGATACCTATTGGTCCGACCATTGCCGCCACACCACTTTCAACACACGCTTTTCAAAGGTAACAATAGGGCCGGGCGCCTTCGGCGATCTGATCCGTGACGCTTTCGAGGAATATCTGCGGCTGCGGCGCGAGGTCTATGGCGAGGGCGAGGCTTCGCGCGACATGAGCCTGATGGATATTGCGCTGATCGGCGCCAAGTCCCTGAAGATGAAGGGGATGGCCCCGGATCTGGACGAGTCGGAGGAAATCAACGCTTGCAGCATCCGCGTCAAGGCGGATGTGGGCGGCAGGCAGGAAGACTGGCTGCTCATGTTCAAGAACGAGACGCATAACCACCCGACGGAGATAGAGCCTTTCGGCGGCGCGGCGACATGCCTGGGCGGCGCGATAAGGGATCCGCTTTCGGGTAGGGCCTATGTATACCAGTCGATGCGCGTCACGGGCTGCGGGGATCCGCGCACGGAGGTCAAGGACACGCCGGCGGGCAAGCTGCCGCAGTTCAGGCTCACGAAGGGCGCGGCGAAGGGCTTCAGCTCTTACGGCAACCAGATAGGGCTTGCCACGGGGCAGGTCGCGGAGATATATGACGAGGGCTACGTCGCCAAGCGGATGGAGATCGGCGCAGTGATGGGCGCGGCGCCCGCAAAGCACGTGAGGCGCGAGAGGCCCCAGGCGGGCGACGTGATACTGCTGGTAGGCGGGAGGACCGGCAGGGACGGCTGCGGCGGCGCCACAGGCTCGTCCAAGGAGCACAACATCGATTCGCTTAACGACTGCGGCGCGGAGGTCCAGAAGGGCAACCCGCTGGCAGAGAGGAATATACAGCGCCTTTTCCGCAGGGAAGAGGCGGCACGGCTGATAAAGAAATGCAATGATTTCGGCGCGGGCGGCGTCTCGGTCGCCATCGGCGAGCTGGCGGGCAGCATAGACGTCAGCCTCGACAAGGTGCTGAAGAAATATGAGGGCCTGGATGGGACGGAACTGGCCATATCGGAGTCGCAGGAGAGGATGGCGGTCGTGGTCTCGCCGTCAGACGCCAGGAAATTCATCGCCTACGCGGCGGAGGAGAACCTAGAGGCCACTGCTGTCGCGGAGGTGACGGACACGGGGCGTTTCCGCATGTTCTGGCGGGGGAAGGCGATCCTCGACCTGAGCCGCGAGTTCCTGGACACGGACGGGGCGAAGCAGAGCGCGGAGGTCTTCGTGGACGGCGAGACCGATATCAGCGGCATTGACGGCTACAATATCGGCAAGATAACCGAGCGCCTGGAGGATCTGAACTGTTCGAGCCAGAAGGGCCTGATCGAATGCTTTGACAGCACCATAGGCTCGCGCACGGTGCTCATGCCGCTGGGCGGCAAGTGGCAGCTGACGCCGGCCATGGGCATGGCGGCCAAGCTGCCTGTGCCAGGCGGGGACACGGCTACGGCCTCGCTCATGGCCTTCGGCTACGACCCATGCATATCGAAGATAAGCCCCTTCCATGGCGGGCTCTACGCCGTCATCGATTCGGTGACCAAGATCGTGGCGATGGGCGGGGACATGAAGCGCGTCAGGCTCTCGCTCCAGGAATATTTTGAAAAACTGGGCAACAACCCCAAACGGTGGGGCAAGCCCTTCATGGCGCTGCTTGGGGCGCTGAAGGCGCAGATAGAGCTTGAGATACCGGCAATAGGCGGCAAGGACAGCATGTCGGGCAGTTTCATGAATCTGGATGTCCCGCCCACCCTGGTCTCCTTTGCGGTGGATGTCACGGACGCGGCGCGGGTCATATCGCCCGAATTCAAGAAGACCGGCAGCGAAATCGTATATATCGGCTGCCCATGGGGCGACGGCAAGGTCATAGATTTCAAGGCCTACCGCCGCAATATGGACCGTGTGGCCGAACTGACGGCACAGGGGAAGATACTGTCCGCGTCCACGGTGGGCAGGGGCGGGATCTTCGTGACGGCCGTGAAGATGGCCCTGGGGAACCGCATCGGCGTGTTCATCGATCTGATCACGGAACGGGAGCTGCATGAGCCGAATTACGGAGCGCTCATCCTCGAAGTGGACAGGGGCGAGAATATAAACGGGCTCTTTGAGGGCGTGGACTACAGGATCATCGGTAGGACGATGCAGCGGCCGGAGATCGCCGTGGAGATGATAGACCGAGACGGCGGGCCTGCGGGTTTCGCGGTGGGCCTGACGCTGGACGAGGTCATGCGCAAATGGAAGGCGCCGCTGGAGGGCATATTCCCCACGAGCACTGGCGAGAGGGTGGCCCAGATCGAGAGGATTACCTACAAAGGGCGCACCTCGTTCCAGCCTGCCGTGAAGATCGGCGCGCCGCGCGTGATCATACCTGTGTTCCCAGGCACGAACTGCGAGAACGACTCGAAGCGCGCATTCGCGGCGGCGGGCGCTAAGGTGAGGCTCCATATAATGCGCAACCTCACGCCGGAGGCTCTGGAGGAATCCATAGCGGAATTCGCGAAGAGGATAAAGGAAAGCCAGATATTGATGTTGCCGGGCGGTTTCAGCGCCGGCGACGAGCCGGACGGGTCGGCGAAGTTCATCGCCGCCGTGTGCAGAAACCCGGCGGTGAAGTATGCGATCACTGAGCTGCTGGAGATCAGGGACGGCCTGATCCTTGGGATCTGCAATGGCTTCCAGGCATTGGTGAAGCTGGGGCTGGCGCCGTTCGGCAGGATAATCGACGGCTCTGAGGACAGCCCTACGCTCACATACAACAGCATCGGCAGGCATGTGTCCTGCCTGGTGCGCACGCGTATAGCGTCTAACCTGTCGCCTTGGCTCTCGCTGGCGAGGATCGGGGAGATCCATACGATGCCTGTCTCGCATGGCGAGGGCAGGTTCATCGCCTCGGACGAGATGATAGAGCTTATGATAAAGAAGGGGCAGATAGCCACCCAGTATGTGGATATGGGCGGGCAGCCGACCAATGACATACGGTTCAACCCCAACAACTCCTGCCTGGCCATCGAGGGGATCACCTCGCCGGACGGCCGGGTATTCGGCAAGATGGGGCATTCGGAGCGCAAGGGGGCATATCTGTACAAGAATGTAGAGGGCAACTACGACCAGAAGATATTCGAGTCAGGCGTGGAATATTTCAGGTAGCCTGTAATGGCGCCGGCCCTGCCGGGCTGCCGGTCAGTCGCGGCCGCAGTTTGTTAATGGCGGCAGCCGGGCGCCGGGCACGTGCGCTGGCGCTGAGGCGCCACAGGGCGCCGGCCCTGCCGGGCTTTGAGAAAGGGATGCAGTATGAAAGTAGCGATAGTGATGGGGAGCAAGTCCGACTACCCGGTGGTGGAGCGGGCGGAGAAGATCCTGGCGGAGTTCGGCATAGCGTATGAGACACGCGTGATCTCGGCGCACCGCACGCCGAAGGCGGCGGCGGATTTCGCCTCGTCTGCCGACGCGGCGGGCATAGAGGCCATCATAGCCGCAGCCGGCAAAGCGGCCCACCTCGCCGGCGTCATCGCCGCGCATACGCCGTTGCCCGTGATCGGGCTGCCGATAAAATCATCGACGCTGGACGGCCTGGACTCACTGCTCTCGACTGTGCAGATGCCCAAGGGCGTGCCCGTGGCCACAGTGGCCATAGACGGCGCGGAGAACGCCGCGCTTTTGGCGGCCCAGATGCTGTCGCTGCGCTACAGCGGGCTTAAAACAGCCCTGCTGGCATACAAAGAGCGCATGGAAAACGAGGTCTTGGCGGCCGACAGAGAGTTCAGGGGCAGCGATGGGCTGCTCTAAATTATATTGCCGCGATGCGGCGGAATGGTGGTAGATATGGAAAAACTCAAACAGTTATATGAAGGGAAAGCGAAGAAGGTATTTGAGACGGACGATCCGGATCTACTGATCGTCTCGTACAAGGACGATGCCACTGCCTTCAATGGCCAGAAAAAAGGGCAGATTGCCGACAAAGGCGTGGTCAACAACACCATGTCCAACATCATATTCGGCATAATCGAGGACGCGGGGGTGCCGACGCATCTCGTCAAGCAGCTGTCGGACAGGGAGACGCTCGTGAAACGGGTGCAGATACTGCCGCTTGAGGTGATAGTCAGGAATGTCGCGGCGGGATCGTTCTCCAAGCGATACGGCGTCGAAGAGGGCAGCCCGCTGGCCAAGGCCGTGCTGGAATTCTCGTATAAGAACGACGAGCTGGGCGACCCGCTCATCAACGACGATCACATACTGGCCCTGAGCCTGGCGACGGAAGAACAGCTGGCGCTTGTGCGGGAGTATGCGTTCAAGGTGAATGAGGTGATGAAGGCCTTCTTCCTTGAGCGCGGGCTGAAGCTCATAGACTTCAAGATCGAGTTCGGGACCCATAAGGGCGCGCTCATATTGGCGGACGAGGTCTCGCCGGACACCTGCCGCCTGTGGGACTGCGAGACGAACGAGAAGATGGACAAGGACAGGTTCCGCCGGGACCTCGGCAATGTGGAAGAGACCTATCAGGCAGTGCTTGCAAGGGTTAGGGGATGAAAATGGCGGACGATAAGCGCGAAGGGCGGCTGACATACAAGTCGGCCGGGGTAGATACGAAGGAAGGCGAAAGGGCCGTCTCGCTCATGAAGGAACATGTGAAGAAGACGTACGGCCCTAATGTGCTTACCGGCCTGGGCGGCTTCGGCAGCCTCTACCGGCTCGATGCCGCAGGCATGAAGGCGCCAGTGCTCGTGGCGGGGGCAGATGGCGTGGGCACGAAGCTGAAGCTGGCCTTCATGATGGACAAACATGACACTGTGGGGCAGGACTGCGTGGCAATGTGCGTAAATGACGTGCTATGCCAGGGCGCGGCGCCGCTTTTTTTCCTCGACTATATAGCGTCCGGGAAGGTGCGCGCCGAGCGGATCGCCGAGATCGTCAAGGGGGTGGCGGACGGCTGCCTGCTTGCCGGCTGTGCGCTCGTGGGCGGCGAGACGGCTGAAATGCCGGATTTCTACCGCGAAGACGAGTACGACATGGCGGGCTTCGCCGTGGGGCTCGTGGACGCGGACAGGATCATCGACGGCAGTTCCATCGCGAAGGGCGACACTCTCATCGGGATCCCGTCGAGCGGTCTCCACAGCAACGGCTTTTCATTGGTGCGCAGGCTTTTCTTCGACAAGCTGGGCATGGATGTGGGCGACTATATCGAAGAGCTGGGGACGACGCTGGGCGAGGCGCTGCTTACGCCCACGCGCATATACGCCTCCGTGTGCAGGGCGCTCATGTCGGATATCCGGATAAAAGGCATGGTGCATGTGACGGGCGGCGGTTTTTTCGAGAATATACCGCGCGTCATGCCGGAAGGCCTGGGGGTGGAGATCCGCAAGGGCTCCTGGGAGGCGCCGCCCATATTCGGCTATATACAGAAGGTTGGCGCTATAGATGAAGATGAGATGTACGCCACATTCAACATGGGTGTGGGCATGATAATGGCCGTGGCGCCCGAAGACGGTGCACGTGCTATAAGCCTGCTCGAAAGGGCCGGCGAAAAGGCCTATGCCATAGGGACGGCCATCGAAGGGAAGGGGGTCGCGTTTTGCTGAATATTGCCGTCATGGTTTCGGGCGGCGGGACTAACCTGCAGGCGCTCATAGATGCCGAGAAGGGCGGGCAGCTGCGCGGCGCGCGTATTGCCCTCGTCATATCGAGCAGGCCCGGCGCGTACGCGCTGGAACGGGCGGCGGCGAACGGGATCGAGGCGGTTTCGCTAGGGAAGGCGGAATTCCCCGACGAAGGCGAAAGGGAAAAGGCCATATTGGGCGCCTTGCGCGGCGCGGGGATAGGCCTCGTCGTGCTTGCGGGCTATATGAGCATATTGCCGCCGGGCCTGATCCGCGAATATGAATGGCGCATAATAAACATACATCCTTCGTTGCTGCCCAAGCATTGCGGGATGGGATTTTATGGGAAGCGCGTGCATGCCGCTGTCCTCGCGGCCGGCGATTCTGAGAGCGGGGCGACTGTGCACTACGTCGATGAAGGGGTCGATACCGGCCCGGCCATCATCCAGGAGCGGGTCCCGGTAATGGAGGGCGATGACGCGGACAGCCTGGCGGCACGTGTCCTGGAGGTGGAGCACCGGATCCTCGTGGCGGCGGTGAACAAGGTCGTTTCCGAGGCAGGTCAGGCGCCAGGACGCGGGCCGGGGCGGTAAGCGAGGGCGACGGCCACCGCCACCGGGGCGGCGCACCGGGTAGGCGCCAAGACGCGAGCCGGGACGGTAAGCGCGGGAGCCGGATGTGGCCGCCGGGGCGGCGCATCAGCCGCAAACATGCCATGATTTTAGCCGGAGCACAGTATAAGTAACAGTGGGGAGCCGGCCGCAGGCGATGCGGCCATGAAATGATTGATAATGGAGGGATACTTGTGAGAGCACTGATAAGCGTATCGGATAAAACAGGCGTACTTGAATTCGCGAAGGCCCTGGACTCTCTGGGGGTCGAGATAGTATCGACAGGCGGGACGGCGCAGAAGCTTTCGGAAAATGGGCTTAATGTCATAGGGATCTCGGAACTGACTGGTTTCCCAGAATGTTTTGACGGCAGGGTGAAGACCCTGCATCCGGCCGTCCATGGGGGCATATTGGCCGTACGGGACAAACCGGAGCATGTGAAGCAGCTCGAAGAACTGAATATCAAGACCATTGATATTGTCGCCATTAATCTGTATCCGTTCAAAGAGACGATAATGAAGCCCGGCGTCACGCTGGCCGAGGCGATCGAGAATATTGACATAGGCGGGCCTACCATGCTCAGATCGGCGGCCAAGAACCATAAGGATGTGACCGTAGTCTGCGATCCCGCCGATTATGGCAAGGTGATATCCGAGCTCAAGGAAGGCGGCGTGACCAATGACACCAAATTCTGGCTCGCGCTGAAGGTATTCGAGCACACCGCCGCGTATGACGCGCTCATAGCGGAGTTCCTGCGGCAGCGGATTGTCGGGGAATTGCCGGAGAAGCTGACGCTCACCTTCGAAAAGGCGCAGAAGCTGCGCTATGGGGAGAACCCGCACCAAAAGGCTTATTATTACAAAGAAGTGAAGACATGGAAGGGGGCGCTCGCCAAGGCGGAGCAGTTGCACGGCAAGGAGCTGTCGTTCAACAATATCAACGACACGAACGGCGCGTTGGAGACCCTGAAGGAATTCGAGGAGCCGGCGGTGGTGGCCGTGAAGCACGCCAACCCGTGCGGGGTGGCCTGCGGCAAGGATATCCATGAGGCCTATGTGAGGGCGCACGATGCGGACCCCATATCCATATTCGGCGGGATTATTGCCGCGAACAGGGAGATCGACAAACGGGCCGCTGAGGAAATAAACAAGATATTCGTGGAGATCGTCATTGCCCCGGACTACACGCCGGAAGCGCTCGAGATCCTGAAGCAGAAGAAGAACCTGCGCCTGCTGCGGCTTGAGGCCATAGGCGCCGCCCCACCCGCGGGGACGCGCGACATCAAGAAGGTCCTGGGCGGCATACTGGTGCAGGACGCCGATCTGGAGCTGTACAATCTGCCCGACTGGAGGGTTGTGACTGTAAAGCAGCCGACTGAACGCGAGACTGAGGACATGAAGTTCGGCATGAAGGTCGTCAAGCATATCAAATCGAACGGGATCGTCATCGTGAAGGATGGCTGCACGGCCGGCATCGGGCCGGGGCAGGTCAACCGCATATGGGCGGTGCAGAACGCCATCAGGCAGTCGAACTGCGATCTGAAGGGGGCGGTGCTGGCATCCGACGCATTTTTCCCGTTCGACGACTGCGTGACGGCGGCCGCGGAGGCCGGGATCGCGGCGATAGTCCAGCCCGGCGGTTCCATCAATGACGGGGATTCCGTGAAGAAGGCGGATGCGCTGGGGATCGCGATGGTTTTCACAGGGATGCGGCATTTCAAGCACTAAGGGGCCGTGTAAAAATAAGGTTTACAAATCCGAGGCAGGATTTTGCCCGCCACGCAAGGCGGCGGGGCTGAGGGCGCTGCGGCGGGTTTTGCGGACGGCAGCCCGGCAGGCGCTGCGGCAGGGTTTTCGCGGGCGGCAGCCCGGCTGAATTCTAGTAGGTGAAGCGGAGGTTTTGATGAAGGTACTTATAGTTGGCGGAGGCGGGCGCGAGCACGCGATCGCATGGAAGCTGAGGCAGAGCCCGAAACTGACGGAGCTGTACTGCGCCCCCGGCAATGCGGGGATCGCTTCAGTTGCGGAATGTGTGGACATAGAGGCGGAGGATCTTGAAGGCATCGTCGCTTTCGCGGCGGGGAACAAGATGGATCTTGTGGTGATCGGGCCGGAGGTCCCGCTGGCAATGGGGCTGACCGATATGCTTCAGGCCGAGGGGATCAGGGTCTTCGGGCCGAACAAGAAGTGTGCGCAGCTTGAGGCGAGCAAGTCATTCACCAAGGCCTTCCTTGAGCGGCACCACATCCCCACTGCCAAGCATAGGGAGTTCTACGACAAGGAAGATCTGATGGAGCATATCGGCCAGTTCGGCTTCCCCATGGTGCTCAAGGCTGACGGGCTTGCCGCCGGCAAGGGGGTGGTCATCGCCATGAATGCGGCGGAGGCCGAAAAGGCGATCGAGGACATGATGGGCAAGCGGGTATTCGGGGCCGCTGCGGACACCGTGCTCGTCGAAGAGTACCTGGAAGGCGTGGAGGCCTCGATGCTGTGCTTCGTGGACGGGAGCACCATAGTGCCCATGGAGTCGGCGCAGGACTACAAGCGGGTCTATGACGGCGATCTAGGGCCGAACACGGGGGGCATGGGGACATATTCCCCCAGCCTGGTATTCAGCGAAGAGCTTGAGGACCAGATACGGGAGCGCATATTGGCGCCGGTATATGAGGGATTCAAGGCGGACGGGCTGGATTTCAGAGGGGTCCTGTTCATAGGTCTGATGATCACGGAGGAAGGCCCCAAGGTAATAGAGTTCAACAACAGGTTCGGCGATCCTGAGACGCAGGCTGTGCTGCCCAGGCTGCAGAACGACCTGCTTGAGATATTCATGGCCGTAACCCGTGACCGGCTGGCAGAGCACACGCTGCGCTGGAGCGCCGAGCGCTCGGTCTGCGTCGTGCTTGCTTCAGGCGGCTATCCGGGCATATACGAAAAGGGCCGGCCCATAACAGGGCTGGACACCCTGGACAGCGACATCCTAGTCTTCCACGCGGGGACAAGGGCCGTGCCGGGGGCAGAGGCCGCAGCGGGGGCGGACATCGCATCGGCAGCCGAGGCCGCAACGGGGCATGGCGCGGAGGCTGTGCCGGGGGCAGAGGCCGCAACGGGGCATGGCGCCGCGCTTGGGGCGGACATCGTGACATCCGGAGGCAGGGTGCTCGGCGTCACGGCATTGGCCGCTACCAACGAGGAAGCCCGCGAAAAAGCGTACAGGAATGTAGAGAAGATCCATTTCGAAGGCGCACATTTCAGATACGATATAGGGCGCGTAGACAGCCCGCGCCCCTGAAAGGGCACGGGCGCCCCTTCGTTAAACAAGCTCTTGGCAGTAGGTATCCCACGATACGGGAGACACCGAGCCCAAGGGCTATTTTATTTCAATATGGCAACAAGCGCCGCAGCTGTCCCCCACAGGAAAAAATGATTGTTAATCGTCGCTATAAGTTGTATAATAATTATAACAGTTGCATACTGGTTGATAGTTATAGTCATTGTATGGTCTGGGAATCTGGTGGTGGCATAGGGGTGCCGGCAGTGGACGCAGTGTATGCAGCGGGCTGGCTGTGAGGCGATCAGCGGCCGAAGGTATTGGCTGCCGCCAACGGGCGGGGCAGGCAGCGAGCACATGCCCAAAATGGGGACATTGGGGGGAGCGATATGGGCAAGTGGATATATTCACAGGTGACATTCGAGAGGGACGACGTATTTAATAGGAAGCCTTTTGTAGAAAGCATAACGAAACTGATCAGCGAATGGGGCGAGGAGATATTCAGCGATAGCGACGCGCTGGCGATAAGCATCGACTCGCCGTGGGGGACCGGCAAGACCAGCCTCATATGCATGTGGGCAAACTACATCAAGGAATCGGTCAAATACAGGAATTACAAACTAGTATACTACAATGCGTGGCAGAACAACTATTTCGAAGACGCCTTCAGGCCATTGGTCTACGAGCTGCAGGGCATAGACGAGGGGCCGCGGATTGAGGCATTCCGTAGGGCGAGCATCGAACTTGCGCAGGCGCTTGACATCAATGAGAGCAACTTGCTCAAACTTGTGGCGGCACATGCGCCGGGCGACGGGCACGCCTATTTCGAAGGCTTCAAGAAGATAAACCAGGCATGCGAGGATTTTGCCAAGTCGCTTGAAAAGCTGGTGCCGCACAACGGGAAGCTGCTGGTATTTGTGGACGAGCTGGACCGCTGCCGCCCGAACTTCGCCGTCTCCACACTGGAACTGATACGGCATTACATGCAAGTGCCGGGGGTGGTATTCGTATTCGCCATGGATATTGCGCAGCTGACGCATCTGGTAAAAACCGTATACGGCTTCGACACTGACGCGTGGGGCTACCTGCGCCGGTTTTTCAATGTCAGCTTCAAAATGCCGCTGCCGGACACAGGCAAATACGTGGACAGCATGCTGTACAAGTCCATTAACAACAACGACGGCCTCAAGGAGGTGCATTTCAGCCAACACATGGCGAAAATGTACGAATACTTCGATCTGAACATCCGGGACATCGAAAAGCTCACGACCAATTTCATCATTTTCTATTCCATGAACAAGGTGGGGCGGGACCCGCTGAAGCCCAGGCTCCTGCTGCGGCTCACGATATATCTATATTTTATGATAATAAAGTACAGGTATCCGGAGGTCTACAATGGGATAATGTGCCGGGAAGGCTACCGTATAGAAGGCGATCTGGTGGAAGGCGGCTATGTGCTCGCGCGGAAGTATTGCGGGCATGGGGAAGTCAAGGACATGCTGCGGACATTGCAGGGCTGCAAGTTCTGGGACGAGGAAACAGGGCATGACTATATCGCCGAATACCTGTTGCCGGAAATCGCGCCCGATGCCAAGTGTGTCGGCGAGCATATCAGAGATGCGTTGGCCCTCTTCGCAGAAGTAGGTTGGTAATACTGTTCTCCGATTAGAATAAAGATGCCACGTTTTTAATCGGAGAACAGCATGTGCCGCCGCGCCAGCCTGAGTGTCAGCCGTCGCTGTTTATCTTCGCCAGCAGTTCCCCGATGACGCGGCCGGCATCATCATAGGCGACCTGGCAAGTCCCCACCTGGGGATGCCCGCCGCCGCCGTACTTGAGCATCAGCGCGCCGACATCGGTACTCGATGTGCGGTTCAGTACACTGTGGCCTACGGCTATGGGGCAGTTCTGCTTATTGCGCCCATCCACTATCCAAAGCGAGATATTCTG
>JAIRSA010000219.1 GCA_031255695.1 Eubacteriales Family XIII. Incertae Sedis bacterium
GATGTCAGGATGGCCTGGAAACCCGGCATACGCTCCAAAATCCCCACGAGCTCCTCAGCCATCTCAAAATGATAAAATGCGTCGAACTCGTCGATGAACATCAGCGAAACGTCTATAGCAGTCTTGTACCAATAGAAAAACGTGTACAGCGCCTTCGTGCCGCTAGACGCGGCCCTGAAAAATGGCAGCGGCGTCCTGGCATCGAAATACAGATGCTTCGCCCCATCGGTACCCGTCTTCACAACCAGATTCTCCTTAATGCCCGCTTTATGCAGGAAGCCTTCCAGCTCCTCGAGTGTACCTGCCTCAAAAATGAAATCGAAATAGTCTTTTGTGTCCGCCCTGTAGCCGATATAGCGGTTTTCGTCCAGGCTGCGGAACCACAGCATTCGCGACACAAAACGCTGCATCTGGTAGAGCGGATGGTCATCCGGAAGCGCCGTATTGGCGATGGCGTATTTCAGAATAGAGTCGCTGCCGCGAAACGAGAGGTTCAGCGTAGCGGTCAGGGCCTCAAGGCCTGACAGATCGCCGCTGCCATCCTCATAGCCGTATCTGAAAAGCAGCTTGCCATCAATATAAACCGCCTCAGAGACAAGTGTCTGCTTCTCATTTTTGCGGTAGCGGTAATCCACCTCGCCGCTGCCGAATGTGAATACATAGTGAAACTCCGCGTACCCAGCCTCATTGTTGACATTCAGATAATGATGATCATACAGGCCTGGCGTCACATTGTTCGTTGTCATATGGGAAACAATATCGAAAAGCGCCAATCCCAGATTGGACTTGCCTACAGAATTTTTGCCATAGACAATGATCTTGCCCAGCAAACCGCCGGCAATACAGTGATTATTGAACTTATAGTCGCGTACCTCCGAAAAGTCGAGCCTGATCGTGCTTTCAAAGTTTTTGAAACCCGTGACCTCAAACAATTTTAACATGGCGCCACCTTCTTTCATCATCATTATACTAATGGCAAAACACTAAGTCAACAACTGCCGCAATAAAATTACGGACGCCCCAGGTTTTTGCGAAAAACATGGTGGGCGTGGCTGGGATGATGGGCGCGGGGCGCGGGGTGGTGCAGGGACGGTGGGCAGCGGCGGGCGCAAGTTCTATATTTGAACAATACAGCTATAATATTGTAATTATATGTGATATAATAGCTGCTGTGCAGAGATGGCAAGTTATGTCATTCGCGCTTCGCACGTGACATAACGGCTGCGATGCAGCTATTATAGTTCTCACTTATTTGCGAGAGGAGCCCGACATGGCCAATTTCCTGAACGACATCATATTCAAAACGAACAACCCGGAAAGCGATGTGGCACGCTGCCCTAACGGCAGGGCAAAGATGCGCAAGCCGCTAGACGCTTACGCGAAGGCGGCCACAAATCTCTACGGCATCATCGATCGCGACGAACTGGCGGAGATCTTCAACTCACAGAACGAGGAGCAGACCACAGGGAAGGAGATCTATACCCTGCTGCTGCCGAATGTGCTGAAATCCAGGCCTTATGCGTTTTATGAGGACTACATTGTGCATAAATATATCCTGGACGACTTTGGGATCTTGTTTGCATTGCTGGCGGAGCAGGCCGACAAGCCGCGCTTCATCCCGCCCAAAGATGAGTTCCTCGGCTTTAATCATATGGGCGGCGCCGGAGAAAACAGGCATTGGCTGCGCTTCCGCATGTTCGTGTGGGACATCTTCGGCTACAGCCCCAAAACGGTCAGGATCTGCGACGATATACGGGACTATGTCGTATGCGGCAATGGCATCCAGGAGTTTGAGCCGATAGCCAACACCTGCGGCCTGGCATTCACCGACAGGGGCCATCTCCACAAATTCTTCGATTTGCTGCTGCTTGCCAAAAACAATACGCGCATCTGGCCGAACAATGGATATACGCCGCTTGAGATGCACGATCTCCTGAAGAAGAAGTACCCCATGCGCACGGCCTCGCTGGCGCAGCCCGACGGCTCTGGGATCTACGTGCCGAAGAAACTCAGCGCGGACCAGCTCTGCCCCTGCGGCAGCCGCAAGAAATACAAAATGTGCTGCGCGCTCACGGAGAAGCGCGGCACGGCGCAGCTTTCGCAGGAAGGGCGCGAAATGTTCTATCGGCTCTGGTACAAGCTGCTCGACTACGTCAACACAAGGCTGGGCATCTCAAGCCGCGCGGTGCAGATCCCGCTTCTCAGGCTCAACGACGATGCGTCGCTCCGCCTGATCCGCGATGCGGTATGGGAGAGGGCCGGGCTTATTGCCGAGTTCGCGGACAATGGGCACGGGCTTTCCGACGACGAGGCCGACATGCTGCGTTCATGGCACAAATACCATCTGCGGCGCCGCTTCGCCGTAGTGAAATACAAGCCTGAGTATGCCATATTCCTGAGCATGGAAAAAAATCCCGACGAAATCAAGCCCTACGCAGTGAAGGGCATCACCACATCCATCTGCAATGCCATGCAGCGCCCGCTGCCGTTCATGCTGGAAACCGTGCTGCTCCCGTTCGGGAACACCATCGTCTACGACACGATTTTGGAAGCGTTCAGTGTGGACTTCGGAGAGGGCATCATGGAAATGTTCGATGACGAATACACCAAGGCAAAGGATAGGTATGGGCTTATAACAGATCTCCGCGAGCCTTTGCTGCCCTAGCCGGCGCCGTTCCAGACGTTTGCGCCAGACGCGCCCAGACGCTTGCGCCAGACGCGCTCAGACGTGCCCAGACGTGCCCGGACATGCACGGACATGCACGGACATACGCGGCGCCCCGCGCCCCGCGCGGCTCCTAGGACATCCCTTGGGCGTCGAAGAGGCGCCGCAGGAAACCCTCCGGATCATTCATGAACTGCCGTGTCATCCGGTAATGCCCGCAATTTTCGTATTCGACCGCCTCGATGCCGCCCTGCGTGATTTGGTAGATGACGGCGCCGGGGAAGGCCATCAGGATCGGGGAATGCGTCGCGATAATGAACTGGGAATTGTTTTTTACAAGCCTGTCCATCTCGACAAGCAGGGCGAGCTGCCTCAGCGGTGACAATGCAGACTCCGGCTCGTCCAGTATATAAAGGCCGTCCCCCTTGAAGCGGTTCTGTACAAGCGCCAGAAAACCCTCGCCGTGCGACTGCTCATGCAGCGATTTCCCGCCATAGCCCCGCAGATCAAGCATCAGCTGATCGACCTGAGACGCAAGATTGTAGAAACTTTCGGCGCGCAGGAAAAACCCATCCTTTTCATACGCCTCTTTCACTATGGTAATGTATTGATGAAGATTGGATTCCGTGTGGTTTGTCGAAAAATTGAAATTTTTGGAGCCGCCCTCCACATTGTAGCCCGCGCATGCCGCGATGGCCTCTATCAATGTCGATTTGCCTGTCCCATTCTCGCCGACCAGGAAGGTGACAGCCTGCCCGAAGCCCAGCCGCTTCGCCTTGTTGAGATATTTGACTATCGGCAGCGATGAAATATATGTGCGCTCTTCGTGCACGGCCACCTTGATCTCGTAAATAAAATGCCTGTCCATATGCAGTCCCCCCTAGCCAGCCTACCGCCCTAACTTTCATTATTATAAACCGCGCCTCTGATTAAGGCAAGAGGCTTGCAAATAAAATCGCGGACAGCCGCCGGCGCCTGCGGGCCATGTGGCCTGGCCCCGAAGGGCCGCGCTAGCCCAAGGGGCCGCGCCTTTCGGCGCGGCGCTCCTGGGCCAGCGCGAACAGCCTGCGCTGCTCCTCGCTTTCGAGCACAAGCGGCTCGACCTTCTTGGGTCTGCCGTCGCCGCCTATGGAGACGTGGGTGCTGAGCGCCGAAGCGACGCGGCGCGGCCCTTCGCCGGTTTTCAGGCTCTCGGCATCCACCGTTATAAGGACATCCATAGATGTCTTGCCTACGCAGATTATGCGCGCCTTGCAGCTCACGCAGTCACCCACTAGGACCGGCGCCGTGAACTGCATTTCGTCCACACGGGCCGTCACTATGACTGTGTTGGCGTACTGCTGGCAGACTGCGCCGCCGGCCATGTCCATGAGTTTGAATATCTCGCCCCCATGGACATGGCCGCCCAGGTTGGCCTGGTGGGGCAGCATGATCTGCGATAATGTAAGCTCTGTTCTTTGTGCCATAAATCTAAACTCCTTGCAGCCTTTGCGGCAGCCTTTGCGCAAATGATATTTCCGTGCAGCGGCTAGCAATGGCTACGGCGTGATCATAAGCACTGCGGAAGATACAAGCCCGCTGCCGTCATTGGCGCGTATGCTGATCGTGACGGACCCGGCCCTGCGCAGCGTCACAAGGCCTGCGCCGTTCACCGTCGCTATCGACGTGTTCGACGAGACGAACTCGTACTC
>JAIRSA010000148.1 GCA_031255695.1 Eubacteriales Family XIII. Incertae Sedis bacterium
ACCGACGACGACTACGCCTGGCTGTCCTATTACGACTCAAGCTCAAGGGTCTGGTCCCCTGAGTACGCGAAACTCGAAGTCACCCAGGCACCGGCCGGCAACGAGGGCCTTATCAGCCGGATAAACGTCGAGTCGCACTCCTTCACCCCCGTCATCCCGACATACATGGACTACTATGACAGCCTTTACGGCGTCAAAGACCTCGACGGCATGTGGGCCTGGATAACCGCGAAAGACGAATCCGGCAATAGGATCAACGTCCTCAACGGCGAAGAGGCGAAGCTCGGCAAGAGGACCCACCTCGCCTGGCAGACCTGCTTCACGGATCCCGGCGGCACAGCGCCCGCCGATGCCTCCGGGCTTGAAGGCGAAGCCGTCTACGTCGGCACGATCTCCGGCTCCGGCAGCAACCGCGTGAGCAGCCTCTTCCCCGGCGCCGAAGCCGAGGCGACACTGGCCGGCAAGGCACTGCTGTCCGACTCCTCGCTCAGCAACACCTTCGCCTACGCGCAGAAGGTCGGCGCGATCGCCGTCATGTCGACGTCCTCCCTCAACAACTACAACCTCCCCACTGCCGGCGGCGAGATACAGGAGCCCTTCATGTATTCCGCGCGCTACGCGTCGGGGACCGGCTCGGCGAACGCACTTGCCGCCATGAACAACGGCAAGCCCATCGTCGAATGGCAGTTCTCATACGACCAGAAGGCCGCCCTCAAGGAACTGCTTGAAAAAGCGGCTGCCGCCGGGACGCCTGTCCGGCTGAAGAGCGTCAGCATCGGCGACATCTACACCATGAACGGCACCGATCCCAGGGCAAGGGGCCAGGTAGTCGGCATGGCCGAGATCAAAGGCGCCGAAAAGCCCAACGAACGCATACTGATCTGCGCCCACGTGCAGGAACCGGGTTCAAACGACAATGCCACCGGCGTCGCTGCCCTCCTTGAGATGGCGACGCGCACCAAGATGCTCATAGACAGCGGGAAGCTTGAAAGGCCGGCCAGGACCATCACCTTCCTCTGGGGCGACGAAATGAACATGGGCACCTACTGGATGAGCGACCATGACAGCTCCACGCTCGTCGCCGTCCTCGATATGGACATGGTCGGCGAGGATCCCTCGAAGACCGGCGGCGTCATGCGCATAGAGAAGACACCGGATCCCTCCGCCGTCTACAACTACACGCTTGACGTGCTCCCCGAGGGCACCCCTTACTACGACGAGACCTACAACCACCGCGAAGGCAGCAGGGACAGCTTCGTCCGCCTGCCGGATTCCCATACATTGTGGGGGGCAGGCAGCATAAACAACCTGTTCAGATCCGGGCATTACCTGAACGACCTCTACATGGCCGTGACACAGGAAGTCATCAACAGCGTGGACAGCAGCTTCCAGGTGGACGTATGCCCATATGAAGGCGGCAGCGACCATTCGACATTCCTCCGCGCCAATATCCCCGCGCTCCTGACCTGGCATTTCACCGACTACACCTACCATTCGTCCGTCGACACACTGATAATGTCCAGTGCCAGCGAGATGGAGAACGTTGACATCGTCACATTCGCCACGGCGTACCTGATCGCCGACGCGACCGACTCCAACCCGTCCGCCGCCGAGACCCTCATGCGCGTCGTATACGACGCGGCCGTCGATCGCTTCGAGACGGAGAGGGTGAACACCGACCACCACCGCCTCTACACGACCAGGAACAACAAGGCGGCGGCCAGCGAGCTTGCGAACGAGATCGAAGCGCTCAACGCCTGGGGCGACTGGTATATCGAAGCCGTAGCCTCGCCCGCGCGGTACCTGCTGACCGGCAAGAGCGACGAATACACAGCGCTTGAGCAGCAATATATCGAAATGATCGACAACATCCGCGACGAGGCCGTAGCCTACGCCAACAATGCGATATGGACGCGCGGCACCTTCCTCAAGGCCAACCCCTCTGTGCGCATAACGGTCAAGATGCGGAATACCTATCCCATGGCCCCGGCCACAGACAGCGGGCTGTACGAGTTCACCTCATCCAACCCGTCAGTGGCCCGCGTCGACAAAAACGGGATTGTCACGCCGGTCCGTCCGGGCACCGCAGCTATAAGCGTCCGGCTGATCGACGGGAGTGGCCTAGTATCGTCAGTCACAGTGAACGTAACGCCGTAAGGGCATGTGCCAGGATGGCCGGGCGATGCCGTTAGGGCATGAGCGGCCTAGTATGGCCGGGCGATGCCCTTAGGGCATGAGCCAGGATGCGGCCCGCGAGCCTGCGGGCCGCATCCTGATCGCCGGCCGGATAATATTGCAAAGAAAGGGATATGGAATGGAACTAACCGAAATACTGCAAAGACGCAGGAGCATCCGCCGCTACACCGGCGACGAAGTCCCAAGCGCCGACATAGCCAAGATGATCGAAGCCGCAGGGATAGCGCCCTCCGGAAGCAATTTGCAGAATTGGCACTTTACAGCAATAAAGAAAAGACCCCTGATCAAGAAAATAGCGGCCGCCGCAGAGGGCGCCATGGAAGACATTGCGGGGCGGCTGGATCCCGTGGACAAAACGCTCGCGGACAAGTTCCGCAAATTCTCCAGCATCTTCACCTTTTTCTTCGCGGACGCGCCGGTGCTGATCGTAGTGATGTCCCGCGCACCCGCGCTGACCGGCTTCAAAGAGATGGAAATGGCCGGCCTCGACGCCTCGCGGCTCTACAAAAAAAGCCCCGGCATGCAGAGCTTGGGCGCGGCCGTGGAAAACCTGCTGCTGCGGGCCACCGAGCTCGGCTATGGCGGCTGCTGGATAACCAGCGCAAACTACGCCGACACCCGCATAGAAGCGATAATACAGGAAGAAACGGGCTTCGACAAGCCCGGCTACTATATGGCGGCCCTGCTGGCCATCGGCGTGCCCGACGAGTCGCCCAAGCCGCTGAGAAGAAAGCCCCTTGAGGAAATAATGACTATAGTGGAGTAGATGGCGGGAGGGGCGGGCTATGGCCACAGAGGCATCGACGTTTACGCGCATCCGGCATGGCGGGCCCTGGCCATCACGCCGGCCCCGGCCATCACGCCAGCTCCGGCCAGAGCGCCGGCCCCGACCATCACGCCAGCTCCGGCCAGAGCGCCGGCGCCGGCCCCGGCCATCACGCCGGCCCCGGCCATTACGCCAGCTCCGGCCTCGACGCCGCCCACTGCCTGAACTCATCCCTAAGACGCCGTTTGACTTCCTCCGGCGCGAAAATACGCTCAATAGACGCCAGATTTATCTGCCAGAGCGCCCTAAACGGCATCTGGCAGTTTTCTGCTATGGCGCAATACTCCTCGCTGAGCGTCCTGCCCGATATGACAGGCGAATCCGTGCTGATGCTCAGCGGTACGCCCCGCTCATGCAGGGCCTTCAGCGGGAATTCCATGTAACTGCGGTAAAGGCCGGCCTGTATATTGCTGGTGGGGCAAAGATCGAGCTGTATCCCCTTCCCCGCCAGAAAACGGCATAGGCCCGCATCCTGCACGGCAGGCGCTCCATGCGCTATCCGGTCCGGCGCCAGCCGCTCCGCCGCCCGCGCCAGCATCCCCGCGCTGCCCGGCAGCTCGCCGCAGTGGAATGTCACGGAGAGCCCCATCCTGCGGGCTTCCTCAAAAAAAGCCAGATGCCTGGCAGGATCCGGCCACTCCCTTTCATTGCCGGCAAGATCGGCCGCGGCCAATACGCCGTCCACGTCCGCGGCAAGCGCCTGCCTCAGCATATCTATATTGGCGGCGGGGCTGTCGCCCCTCATCCCGACGGCGATGAACCGCACCTCCACGCCCGCGCGTGCGCCGGCGCGCCTGCCCGTACGCATCACAGCGGCGGCGGCCTGCCCCACGCTCAACCCCTTTCTGGTATGCAGCCCCGGCGCCCACCTTATCTCGCAGTACCTCACATTGTCGGCGGCCTTGCTCAGTATCAGATCCTCCGTCACGCGGCAAAGCGCACGCTCGCTCTGCAGCAGCGCGACCGGCAGGTCATAATACCCAAGCAGCTCCTCCTGGCACGAAAGAACGCCGCCGATAATCATCCGGCGGCAAAGCCCTTCATATGAAAGCCCCTCTATGCCCGCAAGCCCCTCCAGCGCAGCCAGCTCCGCAGCGGTTCCAGGCTCCACGGCCCCGTCCAGATGCATGTGGAGCTCCACCTTGGGCATGGCCCCGAACAGGGCGGCCATCTGCCCGCCCACGGCCTAGGCCTGTTCCGCCTGGCGCGCCTTCGATGCCGCCCCGTTCTCCTGAAGCCATCTTTTTATCTGGGTGAACGATTCGGCGCTTATCACATGCTCGATCCTGCACGCATCCTGCAAGGCAATGGAACGCTCGACATTGAGCGCATCGACGAAAAACTGCGCTATCATCTGATGCCGCTCATAAATGTCCTCCGACAATGTGCGCCCCGACTCGGTCAGATGGATATTGCCCGCATCGTCAATGGTAATATAGCCGGCCTTCTTCAATATCCCCATGGCCCTGCTGATGCTGGGCTTCGAATAGTTCAGTTCCGTGGCCACGTCAATGGAGCGCACCGACCCTTTTTCCTTCTGCAATATGAGAATGGTCTCAAGGTAATTCTCACCGGACTCATGAATTTTCAACTCCAACCCTCCTTCATGGCACCTTCCAGCCGTTTGCAAAGGACTTCCCGGCAAGTCCCAGCCGCACAAGCGTGGGGGCTTTCGAGTGGCGCCTTACGGCACACGCAGGGATAGGTGCGCATCTGTGTCTGCTTTACTATATAATACGCTAACGGCGGCGCAGATTCAACAGGAAATTTCGTACATGCAAAGGCCCGCCCCTGTTTATGCCGGGGCGGCCCTTTCTTTTTAATGGTGTAGCTTACTTATTTTTTGCCGCCAAGGCGTGCCTGTGCAGCGTGGCGGCTTCTTTGCCGCCAGGGCGTGCCTGTGCAGCATGGCTGCTTCTTTGCCGCCAAGGCGTGCCTGTGCAGCGTGGCTACTTCTTTGCCGCCAGGGCGTACCTGTGCAGCATGGCGGCGGCCTCCGCCCTTGTCGCGCCGCCCTTGGGGTCGAAGGCCCCGTCGGGCCTGCCGTTCACGATCCCCTGGGTGCCCGCCCAGGCGACGGCCTCCGCCGCGTAGCCCGATATGCTGGGCGCGTCGGCGAACTTCGCGGCCGCGCCGCCCGCGCCCCTGGCCTCGCCGGCGATCCCGGCGTAGCGGCTCAGCATGACGGCGAAGTCCTGGCGCGAGATCCGCGCGTCGGGCTCGAACTTGCCCTTGCCCACGCCAAGCGCTATGCCCTTTTCCGCCGCCCACTTGATGTATGGCGCGTAGTACTTCGTGTCTTTCACGTCATCGAAGGCGCTGCCCCTGTATCCTGCCGCGTCTACGCCCGCGTGCCTGCCGAGCACCGTCACCAGCATGCCGCGCGTGACGGGCAGGCGCGGGGCGAAGCTGTCATCCTCCGTGCCCAGCATCATGCCGCTGCCGTACACATAGGCCACGTCGCCATAGAACCAGTCCTTCTCCGCAACGTCTTTGAACGGCCAGCCGGCGTAGCCGACAGCGTAGACCGACAGGTGCGGCGCCCTGAAGCTCACCGCCTTCCCTACCTCGTCGTAGGTGCTTGGCACCCCCTCCGGGGCGCCGCTGTCGGGCACGTGCCAGGCCCCCGCGGGCGTCCTGCCGCTGTACGGCACCTTGACCATGATCTCGCCGCCGTAGCTGTGGATCTGCGCCCCGCCCGAATATACGGATATATCGTATGCCTGGGCGCCGGCCGGCAGCGCGGCGGCCTGCGCCGGCGCCAGCTCATGGCTGCCCCTGTCCGCAACCGCCACGGTGATCTCCTGCCCCACGGCCTGCGAGACCAGCGATTTCACGGCTGTGGCGTCTATCTGGATCTCCCCTTCCGGGAATGTCACCCTTATGCCGATGCCGCCGCCGGCCACGTCGTCCAGCGCCGCCTTGGGCCTGAACGTCACGGCATCGGCGCCGTCTATCCCCGACACGTCCACTGAGGCCATGCCGTCAGCCGCGTGCTCTATTAGATCCTGTATCTTGCCGACCGGCAGCTCTATGCTCACGTTGCCGCCATCCCGTGTGTATTCCATAGGCACCCGGCCCTCGTTCACGACGAGCGGGCCGCCTGTATCTGCTGTGGCCGGCGCGGCTGGATCGCCGCCGGCTGCCGGGGCGGGGCCGCCGCCTCCGCCTCCGCCGCCTCCGCCGCTTCCGCCTCCGCCGCCGCTTCCGCCGCCGCCTCCGCTTCCGCCGCCTCCGCCGCTTCCGCCTCCGCCGCCGTCTGGGGGCTTCGGGGCCTCGGCCCTGTAGGACGCCGCGATGGCTATGTCGCCTTCAGGCATCGTCACGGTGCCCGCAGGCCCGGCCGGCAGCGCGGTTTCCGGCCCTTCGGCCTGCTCCCACCCGGCGAACTCCTGCCCGGCCGGCGGCGCGCCCGCCACGATCCTGACCTCAGTGCCCGCCGGGTAGCTGCCGCCGCCCGTGCCGCCCCTTACTGTCAGCGTATAGAGCGCCGTGCCGATCGGCCTGTACGACGCGGCGATCTCGACGTCGCCCGCAGGCATGGCCATAAGGCCTGAAGCGCCCTCCGGCAATGTGGCGCTCGGGCCCAAGGCCTGCGTCCAGCCCGCGAATTCCATGCCTGCCATAGGCGCACCGGCCGAGATCCTGACCTGTTCGCCTGCCACGTAGCTGCCGCTGCCCGTGCCGCCCCTTACCGTCAGCGTATAGCGGGCGGCGGGCGGCGGCCCGTATACGGCCTCGATGGCGATGTCGCTTGCGGGCATGGCGAATGAGCCTGAGGCCCCGGCCGGCAGGCCGCTGGCCGGGCTGCCCGAAACCTGCTCCCACCTGTTGAACTGCAGGCCCGCCGGCGGCGCGTCCGCCACGATGGACACGGCCTCGCCGGCCGCGAAATATGCCACGCCGTCGGCGCCTGTGCCGCCGCTGGGCGCCCCCGCGATGCTGCCGCCCGCGACGGACAGCTCCGCGTAGCGCGTCGCCACAGTCACGGCGGCGCTCTTGCGCTCCGCACTTCTTTCGCCCGTGGCGGCGCTATTATCATTTGTCACCACGCACCAGTACATCGCGGTGCCCGGCGATGAGGACCTGATCGGCATCTCCCTTGAATCGCTCCCCACAGCACCCCCGCCATTGGCTTCGTAGTCCGCCTGCGTGCCTGTGTGCCATTCGTAATGCAGATCGCCGCCGTCCGGCGATTCCGCCAGCACGGCAAGGGTGTATGGGGCGCCCACGAAGCCCTCGCCCGCGAAGGCCGGGTTTTCGATGATCCTGGGCGGCTTCGCGTGCACGGGCGCCTCTACGATGGCCTCCGCCACCGCCTCGTATCCGTAGCTGTTCACATAGCCCGGCGGGAAGTTCGGGCCCGCCGTGAAGGTATAGCTGCCGGGCTTGTCTTTATCGTATCTGTCGGTGTTCGTCCATGTGTTGGACGACATTCCGAACTCGCCGTACTTGGTTTTGCCCGTGATCCTGTCGGGCAGCCTCGAAATCACATCGTTTGCATCCATGGCGCCGTAGCCGGCCACCCCTGCCCTGACGGGCTCTATGCCCTCGAAGCCCGTGATCACGGCATCCGTCACCTCGAATGACAGCGCATAAGTCTTGGGCACCATATCAGTATTGTCGGGGCCTGCCGGGCTGACCCTCATCGTCCCTGCGTACACGTCCGGCGCAAGATCCCCCTCTGGCATTACGTATATCTCCGCACTCTCCCCATGCTTTATGCTGCTTATCCCCATGGTGTCCGATCTGTTCGCGAAAAGGAATCCGCCGCCGATTTCGGCCTTCAGCGGGCCTGTGCTGCCGTCATTCCCGCTGTCCTCAGCCGCACTGCCTATGTTGCTTACTACAACCCTATGCAGCCTGCTCAGCGTATAGCCGTACTGCTCGGCATCGAAGGCATGCCCGCTCTGATCGAATGCTATGCCGTGCACGACATGATCCACGCAGACGATGATCACCGGCGGATCGGCAGGAAACTGCAGGTTGCCGTAATTCTCATCAGACCCATCAAGCTCGGCATAAAACCTGTACTCGCCATTATATTCGGGC